>VBAS01000354.1 GCA_005882975.1 Bacteroidota bacterium
GCCGCCTGCCTATAATACTGATTCGTTTGATTTCAGTCACATCAATAAAATGGGAAAGGCTTATATGAATGCGCAGGATAGTTTGATCAATGAACCCATCGATTTTACAACGGCTAACAATGTAACTGTTTATCATCTTCAACAATTACTCCAGTCTGTTTTATTCCCAAACTCAGTTCCGGCAAACCGGCGGTTTCATTTAGATAAAACTGAATATGATTTTCTGTTCCGCTATCTTTCACAATATCCATCTGAAACTGATTATCCAAAATATGATACCAGTCTTTATTACGATAGTTATGTAAAATTCTTTTTTAAACAGGGAAGTCATAGCATTCCAGACTAT
The DNA here is from genome assembly GCA_005882975.1 of Bacteroidota bacterium. GTDB lineage: Bacteria > Bacteroidota > Bacteroidia > Chitinophagales > Chitinophagaceae > VBAS01. The sequence goes on from VBAS01000354.1 coordinate 347, forward strand.
ATCCGGGTATTTAATAAAGTTGGTTGGGCTTACGGTTGTCTTACTGATGTTTCCTATGTCGCCGATTTTAAAAACAAAGTGGAATATATGCTTACCGCCACCATTTATGTAAATAGCGATGGTGTAATGAATGATAATAAATATGACTACGACAATATTGGTTATCCTTTTATGTATAAGTTGGGGCAATTCATTTACGACTATGAATTAAAACGGGAGCGAAAATATAAACCTGATCTTTCAAAATTCATTATTCATTACGAGAAAAGAAAGGACGATGGTCGCCCGGCTATAAAAGAAATTGATAACTGATGAAACAACGACTTGCTCATATTGCTATTGTTGTTAATGACTATGACGAAGCAATAAAATTTTATACTGAAAAATTACATTTTGATCTGATAGAGGATACACAGCTTTCTGAAACCAAGCGTTGGGTATTAGTGAGACCGAAGGGAGGGGATAGTTGTTGTTTACTTCTTGCAAAAGCGGCTAATGAAGAACAGCTAAACCGTGTGGGCAATCAAACCGGCGGAAGAGTTTTTTTATTTCTTCATACAGATAACTTTGAAAGAGATTATCAAAATCTTTTAGACAATGAAATCAAAATTGTAAGACAACCATCAAAGGAAGAATATGGGACGGTTGCGGTTTTTAAAGACCTTTATGGTAATCTTTGGGATATGATCGGGCCTGATAAATAGCATCGGAAAACATTTTTACAGGGGCCAAAATAATATTCAGCTAATTCAGGTGTAAAGTTTCTTTATTGTATTTACTACGATAATCAAGTGGCGACATGCCTGTTACTTTTTTAAATACATCACGAAAAGCTTTTGTATCTGCATAACCAACTTCATACATCACTTCAGAAACAGTTTTTCGTCCTGTTTCAAATTGTTTTTTGGCCGATTCAATTTTTACCCGTTGAATGTATTCGATGATCGTGTTATTAGTTGCTTTTTTGAATCTTCTTTCAAAAGTGCGGCGCCCAATTGCAAATTTTGAACAAAGCTCATCCACTGTGATCTTTTCCGTGAAATTATTTTCAATAAACTCCTGTGCTTTTTTTATTTCATCATCATCATGGATCTTTTGACCTATAAACATTGTGAAAGGTGATTGGCTCTTCCTGTCAATATCCAATACAAAAAATTTGGAAGCGAGAATAGCGAGTTCACGGTTTGTATATTTTTCAACTAAGTGTAATAATAAATTCCAATATGAATTGGCACCGCCGCTTGTATATAAACCATTTTGATCCGTTACAATTTTATTGTCAACGAGATCAACTTCCGGAAACATGCTTCTGAATTCATTTGCAAACAACCAATGTGTTGAACAGTTTTTTCCATTCAGTAACCCGGTTGATGCAAGGATAAAAGCGCCAACACAAAGACTTGCCACTTCAGCACCATTCTTATATTGAATTACGATCCATGAAAGAAAATCCTTATTTAGTTTAATAGCATGTTCAAGATTACCACTGATCGCAGGAATAATTATCAGGTCCGGTTTCTTTGCATTTTTTAAAGTGGCATCAGTATGAATTGAAAATATTCCGTCAGCCAGTTTCACTTCTTTAGTAAGACCAACTAGTTGAACATTGAATAGGGCAGGCTTCCCCTGGCTTTTTATAAACTCATTTACGGCAGTGAACATATAACGCGGATCAGCTACTGCTTCTATCACTGCTGTTTCAGGAACAAGTATGGCGATATTTTTCATGGTAGGTTTTCGTTTTGATAAAGGTAAAACGATTCGCTGTCGCAAACAACCCTTTGGATTGACGTATTTGCACAGCAACAGTTACAAGAACTGACAATAGCTTTGTTTTGAAAATCATTTTACATGAAGCCATATTTTTTAAAATCAGATATTAATGTGTTATGTGTAACAGCTAGTTCGTTTCCTGCCGGCATTATGGCTGCTTTCAATAAACTGAATTCATTGGTTGATACGCCGGGATCAAGAAGGGTTTTTGGTATTTCGTATGGTGAGGGAAACAAAAATATTATTTACAAGGCGGCACTCGAGGAGAATTCGGCAGATGAAGCGACCCGGTTTGGATGTGAAAGATTCACTATAAGGAAAGGTGAATACGTTAGTGAGCATATAGAAGATTTTATGAAAAACATTTCAGCAATGGGCCAGGCCTTCCAGGAAATGTGCAGAGATAAACGAATTGACAGCAATGGTTACTGTATTGAGATGTATTTGAACAACAACAAAGATGTGCTTTGTATGGTAAAACTTGATCCGGCAAAACTGTAACTCTTAAAATATTTAAAATAATGACACATATAAATGCTTATTTAAACTTTAATGGCCAGTGCCGCGAAGCAATGACCTTTTATCAACAATGCCTGGGTGGCGAATTGGTAATGCAGAAAATTTCTGAATCACCAATGGCCGCAAGAGTGCCTTCAGAAATGGGTGCAAAGATCCTGCACAGCAGCCTGACAAAAGAAAATCTTGTATTGATGGGATCAGATATGATGGGGAATAATATTGTAAAAGGGAATTCTATAAACCTTTGCATAAACTGCAGCAGTACGGAAGAGGTCAATTCTTTTTTTAATAATCTTTCCTCGGATGGCAAGATTATTGAGCCATTGCATCAATCTTTCTGGGGTGCAACATTTGGAGTTCTTATTGATAAATTTGGGATAAACTGGATGTTTAATTATTCTAAAAATTAGTAGTATGTCATTTCAGGCTTATCTTGATAATATCAAAACGAAAACCGGCAAGTCGCCGGATGATTTTAAAAAACTGGCAGAGCGAAAAGGTTTTTTGAAAAAAGGTAAATTGAGCGAAGGCGTAAAAGCGGGTGAAATTGTTGCCTGGCTGAAAAAAGATTTTGAACTTGGACATGGACATGCTATGGCGATCTTTGCATTATTTAAAGGAATAAAAAAGGAAGGAGACTAAATTATAAACTTTAAAAAATAATAAAATGGAAACAACAACTCCAACGAAAATTACAGTAGAAGCAACTGTAAATGCACCTATAGAAAAAGTTTGGAAATCATGGAGCGAACCACAGCATATTAAAAATTGGTGTGCGGAGAAAATGATCTGAGAACAGGCGGTACATTCAGTACAAGAATGGAGGCTAAAGACGGAAGTTTTGGTTTTGATTTCGGAGGAGTTTATGACAATGTAAAAAAGAATGAACTGATCGAATATACAATGGGCGATGGCAGAAAGGTCCGTGTAACTTTTTCTCCGTCTGGTGATCAAACTAAAATTATTGAAACCTTTGATGCAGAAGCTACGAACTCCGTCGAGATGCAAAGAGGCGGCTGGCAGGCAATTCTTGATAATTTCAAAAAATATACAGAATCAATTTAATTATACCTCCTAGAAGTAAAACAAATACAATAGATGGCTAATTGTACTGCAAAATAATTTTTACGAACCAAAACCAACGATCATGACAACTAAAACAACAAACATTCTTTATTGGGTATTCACGATCATTTTTGCGGGGTTAATGATCTTTTCATCTGTTGGCGGCATTGGTCCAACTCAACAAGTCATTGATATGTTTCATACCGGGCTTGGTTATCCTATTTATTTCATACAA
>VBAS01000355.1:0-1115 GCA_005882975.1 Bacteroidota bacterium
CGATAAGATCGCTAAAGAACTGGCTTCGCTTATTAAATATCCGTATTCAGTTATTACGCCTGATGATTTTTTCCAGGAACACAAAAATGAATTGCGTAAGATACATGCCCTGATGCATACGAAGCGGAGAGTCGATTTTTCACATTATAAAGAAACTACCATTCACCGTCGCATTATGCGACGCATGGTGCTTCACCGTTTACAAAACCTCGAAGATTATTATAGCTTGTTAAAAGAAAGCAAGACAGAGATAGATGCTCTTTACCACGATCTGCTGATCAGTGTAACTAATTTTTTCAGGGAAACATCCATGTACCATGCGCTTACTAATAGAATTTTGCCCGATCTTTTAAAAAACAGGAAACCCAATGATCCGCTTCGCATCTGGATACCGGGATGTGCCACAGGAGAAGAGGCTGTTTCTTTTGCCATTACTGTATTAGAATACCTCGGTGAAAAAGCGATCACAACTCCGATACAAATATTCGCTACCGATCTTAATGAAATAGCTATTGAAAGAGCCAGGTCGGGAATTTATGTCAAAAGCACTTTGCAAAATGTTTCTAAAGCAAGAGTGAACCGTTTTTTTACAAAGCTGAATGATAGATACCAGGTAGTAAAAGCGATCCGTGATATGTGTGTTTTTGCAACCCATAATCTTTTAAAGGATCCTCCTTTTTCAAGAATGGATATAATCAGTTGCCAGAATGTGCTGATATATCTTAAAGCAGCTTCACAAATTAAGATCATGCATGCATTTCATTATGCATTGAAAACAAATGGCTTTTTATTATTGGGAAAATCTGAAACTATCGGGAGTGCTGCAGATTTATTTGAACAGGTAAATAAAGAATATAAAATATATACTAAAAAATTGGTTACTGCACCGGTACGGTTAGATTTCATTACAAATACCTACCCGGTTATAAGTATGCATGATGAAGAAGTAAAACAGGGAAGAGGTATGTTCAAAGAAACGGATGTGGAAAGGGAAACAGATAAACTATTGCTTACCCGTTATGTGCCTGCCAGTGTACTCGTAAATAAAGACCTTGAAATTATTCGCTTCAGAGGTTCTACGTCTCACTATCTTGAACCTACATCTGGCAAGGCCA
>VBAS01000355.1:1178-4592 GCA_005882975.1 Bacteroidota bacterium
ATCCGCAAAGAAGGAGGGAATTACATTCAGTCCCAATGGCAGCACCCGTGAGGTTGATATTGAAGTAATGCCGGTAAGAGGTAATGGTAAAGACGCTTATTATCTTATCGTTTTTAAAGAAAATGGCATTGCTCACCAGCAAACAAGCATCGCAAAAAGAATAAAGAATAAAAAAGGAAGCCCTGCTCAGAAACGCATTGAAAGTCTTGAACACCAGTTAAGAGAAGCAAGAGAAAGTATAAAGATCATAACGGAGGATTTTGATGCCACCCGTGAAGAACTGCAATCTGCTAATGAAGAGATCCTGTCTTCAAATGAAGAACTGCAAAGCATCAACGAGGAGCTGGAAACTTCAAAAGAAGAATTACAATCGACTAATGAAGAGCTAACAACCATCAATGAAGAATTGCAGATGCGCAATACTGAATTGAAGGAATCGAGTGATTATACCAGGGCAATCGTTGAGACGATGCATGAATCATTGCTTATGCTGACCGCTGATCTGAAAATAAAAAGTGCCAATAAAGGATTTTATCAAATCTTTCATCTTACACCTGGAGAAACTGAAGGTAATTATTTATATGAATTACAGAATCATGAATGGGATATACCTGAACTGCGCAAACAGTTAACTATGGTGCAAACAAGAAATATCCCCTTTATCAATTTTGAGATCAACCAGGAATTTGGCGGGATTGGTAAAAAAAATTTATTGCTTAATGCACTTAAATTTCCACAAGGGGGTAATGAATCGTTGATCTTACTGGCAATACAGGATCTTACAGAAAGAAAAAAAATAGAGGAAACATTAATGGACAATGAAGAAAGATTCAGGCTTCTTATTCAAAACTCTTCTGATATTATTACCGTTTTTGACCGAAGCGGCACTATTAAATTTGAAAGCCCGGCCATTGAACCAGTATTGGGATATGCAGCCGATGAAAGGGTAGGGAGGAATATCAGTCTCGATCCCATTGTTCATCCAGACGATAGAAAAACCAAAATTGACCTGTTGCAAAGATCTATCGATAATCCAAAGGAGAATGTTTATGGAGAATTTCGACTTCGTCATAAAAATGGGGGCTATCGAACGATTGATGCTATTTTCCGAAACCTATTGGATGATCCAAAGATCAGTGGCGTCATTGCCAACTATCGTGATATAACTGACCGCAAAATGTTAGAACAACAAAAAGACGAGTTCATTGGTATTGCGAGTCATGAATTAAAAACACCTGTTACCAGTATCAAAGCTTATACACAAATACTGCAAGACGTTTTTGAAAAGGCCAGGGATAAAAAATCGGTAGAAATGCTGGAAAAAATGAATGGGCAGGTGGATAGATTAACCGTTTTAATAGTAGATCTTTTGGATTTTACAAGGATCGAAGGCGGCAAATTAAAATTCAGGGAAGAGAATTATGATCTGAATGATCTTATTAATGAAGTTGCGGAAGAAATGCAAAGAACAACAAAACACCATAAAATTCAAAAGAAGCTTGATAAATCGGTGCAAATGTATGGCGACCGTGAACGAACCGGGCAAGTAATTACCAACTTGCTAAGCAATGCGATAAAATATTCTCCTGAGGCAAAAAAAATAATTGTTAGCTCCGAAATAAAAAATGATACAGTTATTATGTGCATTCAGGATTTTGGCATAGGAATAGCTCCAAATTTAATTGACAAAGTCTTTGACAGATTCTTCCGGGTTACGGAACCATTAATGAATACTTTTCCTGGTTTAGGTCTTGGCCTCTACATCGCGTCGGAGATAGTAACCAGGCAAGGTGGAAAAATATGGGCAACAAGTGAAAAAGGGAAAGGCTCAACATTTTGTTTTTCGTTGCCAATGAAAAACAGTTAATGCGAAAAAAATTACGACCTTTAATGCAACCCCGGGCTGATCTGTCATTTGCAAAACCTTTTGTTATGAGGAAAAGAATTATTGTTGTTGATGATGACGCCAGCGTCAGGGAAATTTTCGGGATCATTCTTGAAAGAGCCGGTTATGATCTGCAATTGATCAGTGATGCAAATGAGATATTGAAAAAAAATTTTCGCCTTCCCGACCTTTTTATCCTTGATAAGCTTCTATCAGGTCTGGATGGACTTGATATTTGCAGGTTTCTGAAAAGTCAAAAGGAAATTAAAGATATACCGGTTGTAATGGTTTCCGCATCTCCCGATATTGGTATCCTTTCTCAGAAAGCCGGCGCTGATGATTATCTCGAAAAGCCATTTGAGATCAAACATCTTTTAAAAGTAATAGAGCGAAACACCATGGCTGATAGGAAAAAAGCTTTTGTTGAGTGAAAGTATAAGTTTTTGTCATCCTATTAGTTATCCTGATTTTAATTTTCCACATTCAATTAACGGGTATTTTATAGTCAGAGAAATATCGCCTATTTTTGCATGACCTCCCTCGGACTAATCGTAGAATACTTTATCCTGAGCTTGTAAGGGTTGGTCGTATTTGATTAGTTATTTCAGATCATTTTAAGGATTAAATTTTTAAAGAACCATTTATTATGGCTAAATATATTTTTGTTACGGGAGGGGTTACATCCTCGTTAGGTAAGGGCATAATTGCAGCTTCGCTTGCAAAGCTTTTGCAGGCGAGAGGGCTTACCGTAACTATACAAAAATTCGATCCTTATATAAATGTAGATCCCGGTACTTTGAATCCTTATGAGCATGGTGAATGTTTTGTAACAGAAGATGGCGCCGAAACCGATCTTGATCTTGGCCATTATGAAAGGTTTCTCAACATTTTTACTTCGCAGGCAAACAATGTAACGACAGGAAGAATTTATCAAACGGTAATTAATAAAGAAAGAGAAGGAGCTTATTTGGGAAAAACGGTACAGGTAGTTCCGCATATTACTGACGAAATAAAAAAGCGAATGCTTGAATTAGGTCGTGATGGCAAGTATGATGTTGTAATAACCGAAATAGGCGGTACAGTTGGGGATATTGAAAGCTTACCGTTTGTTGAGGCTGTTCGTCAATTACAATGGGAATTACCGGAAGAAGATTCCGTTGTTGTTCATCTTACACTCATACCTTATCTAAAAGCAGCAAAAGAATTAAAAACAAAGCCGACACAACATAGTGTAAAAATGCTGAGCCAGGAAGGAGTACACCCTGATATTATTGTTTGCCGTACCGAAAGACCTTTGAATCCTGAATTAAAAAGAAAGATCGCATTGTTTTGTAACGTAAAACCAGATGCTGTGATTGAAGCGGCCGATGCACCTACTATATATGAAGTGCCATTAGCTATGATGCGTGAAAAGCTTGATGTGATTTGTTTAAAGAAATTGGATATTACAGGCACTAATGAACCTGAGATGACAAAATGGAAAGAATTTTTGGATAAACTAAAATATCCAAAAAGCAAAGTAACTATTG
>VBAS01000356.1 GCA_005882975.1 Bacteroidota bacterium
GAAAATCTTGACATTATATAAGCATCATATCAATGGGAAGGATTTGACTTAATTAGTTTTAACTTTGCCATTCATTGAGTCCACAAAACATTTCATCAATTAGATAACTCATTTGAAACTTCCCCTATCATTTTCTTCAAGTTGACTAGCTTGATTTTATCTGCTTTCTATTTATATATAATATTAATGTGAATGACATAATTTTTCTCTTTTAATTTCATAAATATATCTCACCACCCAAATCTCTTCAATAAATGAATCTTACTTGGAACTTTTGTTAAAGAATATACTGGCTTAAATAATATTTTTATAAACATCATTTTCAACTTAATAAATTTTAAAATTTGTGAAAATTCCCATTGCTTATCACTATTTCAAAATCTTTATTCTACTTAATTTCATTCTTTTAAACTTAAATTAATTTCCACATTATTAATATTTAAAATTCCATTATTATCATAATTCAAATGCAAGTGTAAATTAATTTTATCTACAATTATTTTTTTATCTAAGTACTGTGTTTTAAGTTTAAATTTTTCTTAATTATTTAAGCACTATTAACTTTAATCACTTAATAATCATAATAATCACCTGGATTTTTTGATGTATATAGTTGAAATATTGCTTAAATCATGTCATTTTTTAGATTAAATATGGTGACATGCACTAATTTATCATTCAATGTCTATCTTGCCATGCACGTAATTATTTCAAAAAATTAATTAAGAATATATGAATTCAAACTCTTTTCCAGAATGAAAAACAGCTACTTTATTATCACATCTTTAATTCTGACTAGAATATTTAAAATATACTTAATAAAGAGTAACTTCAAATCTCCTGCTCCTTTTATAGTAATTATAATATTTAATTACATCATGAGTTCTAACTTCAGTGCAATATGATTATTATTATTATTATTATTCTTCCATTAAGGTGTTTTCAGTCTAAGACTATGCCACCTACCTAGATAACTAGGATTTTATATCTAATTACAGGTCTGTCAATAATAATTGACTAGTTTTTTGTTATTTTTTCTCTCTTTTTAGAGGCTTATTGTAGATCCCTTTTCCACCTGAAAATATATGACAAAATGTAACAAAACTAGAAACTAGTATAACAAGTATATAATGAAAATAATAGATAATAGCACATAATACACTAAGAAATAAGGAAATATATTAGCTTTTTTACAGTAAGCTTTTTCTGGTTGCCACATTAGTTTGTTTGATATATTCAAAAAGAAAATCTTCACCTTTTTTTGAGCTGAATAATATCTTTAAAGATAATTGACTCAGCTGTTTTTCAATTTTTATTTTATTTCTTATTGAGCTGTATTTCTTGCAATGCAATAATATATGCTCTGGGTTTTCCTTAGTATTGCAAATAAAGCAAACATCCGGATATGAATCTGGTGCTCTATTTAAATATGATTTGAAATACCCATGTCCTGATTTTAATTGAAAATAAGATGAATAAATCTGTTTTTTAACAGTTCTAGCTGATTGCTTCCATTTAGGCTTACATTTAAACTGAATATAATGCTTGCCTTTTGACTTAGAATCTAACCATATTTCATTCCAGTTTGTTAAGCCTGTTTCCTTGATTTTTCTTTTAATAAAAGCCAGGGAAATATAGCTTTCTGGAGTCACATATTGTAATTCAGTTCCTTTTTTTGCAGCTTTATCAGCCAATTCATTTCCTCTTATATTCATATGCCCTGGAACCCATTCCAGCTGCAGTTGAATAGTCTTATCTTGGAATTTTTTAGCCCATTTTCTTATAGATTGAACATAATATTGGCCTGCCTTAAGACTTGGATTTACTAGTCTTTTTATAGCAGCTTGACTATCTGAAAAAATCCAGACTTTATCTGTATTCAATTGTCTATTTTCCCAGGCTATTTTAAAGGCCTTTTCTATAGCAAATAATTCTGCATCAAATACTTCCATACCTGTTCCCAGGTTCCATGAAAAGCTTTGATTTTTAACAAAATTAGTTGTATATATAATGCCTGCTCCCAATTTATTTTGCTCACTT
>VBAS01000357.1 GCA_005882975.1 Bacteroidota bacterium
ATAATGTTGCTATTATCTTGATTTTTAGCCAGAATGTTTTGAATCTTTTCATGATGATAAATAGCTGTTTTTTCCTTATCTAATTCACTAATTTGAATATTTATTAGTGAAGCTAGATTTTCAGACCATGGAGCATTCCACTTTTGTTTAATTTTCTCAATTTTTAATGAAGGCAGCAAATTAGATACTTTAGAAGTAATTTTAAATAATTGAGATACAATTTTTTTCTTTTTTCTTGCTGTTTTTCTTCTTTTTTTTCTGTGTCTTTGCTCATATTGTGAGTCTGAATCTAATTCAGCTATTTCAACATCTTTATTATTTTCATTCCAATCAAGATATTTGTCCCAATCTAGTTCATTACCATTATTATATGGTGGAAAACTAGTAGAAACCCTAGTTCTAATTGGGTGATTTTTAAATAATTGCATAATTCTTAATGAATAATTCATGCATATTTTGTCAAATCTAATCTTAGGTGGGGGA
>VBAS01000358.1 GCA_005882975.1 Bacteroidota bacterium
TTGCCATTATAGGGGATGTCTTAAAAGCACCAAGAATTTTTCTTAATGCTAGATTTTGAAGCTTTTGATATTTATCTAGTAGGACTTTTTGACTATCCCACCAAATTGGGACTCCATAATCTGCTACTGACACTATACAAGCAATATAAAGCTGTCTCATTGCTTGAAAAGATAGACCCCTTTCTGTATTTGATAGTCTACTAGCTTGATGAAGAATTCGGGTAGCACTTGCTATTTTCTTTTCCACATGTTCTTTAAAATTAAGCTTAGAATCTAACCAAATACCAAGCCATTTAATCAGACTTTTAGGCTCAATCTGGACACTACCAATTTGAACTGTATAATCTTGATAATTGTCTATTCTTTTTGAATGAAAATGAATAAGTTCAGTTTTTTCCATATCAAATTGAATGTTGTTTTGGCTTTGTAATTGTAAAAGCTTTTCTGCTGCTAGTTCTAGCATTTCACAATTATTTTTTATAGAACTTGAGGCATAAGATAATGCAATATCATCTACATAACTAGGACTTCTTAT
>VBAS01000281.1 GCA_005882975.1 Bacteroidota bacterium
GATCGCTGGTAAAGAAGTAGAAGAAGTTTTTGCACCACAAAGTGCCGTGATACAGTTGACAAATGATATAGATGTCAGCCGCGGCGATTCTATAGTCAAGGTTGACAATATTCCACAAGTAAATAATGAATTGGAAGTATTGCTTTGCTGGATGGATGATAAACCACTTATTTCCGGGAATAAATATTTATTACAACATAACAGCCGGCAAATAAGGGCAATTGTAAAAAATGTTGAATACAAACTGGACGTAAATAGTTTACAAAGGCAACCTGTAGAAGGTAATGTAAGACTGAACGAAGTGGTGAAAGCAACCATTAAGACCGCTTCACCGTTGGTATATGATAGTTATGAAACATTGAGTGAAAATGGAAGTGCGATCTTAATTGATGAAACAAGCAATAGCACAGTTGCTGCAGTTCTTATTAAATCATGAATTAAATGAAAGAACAAAATATGATTAGTGAAGGATTTGTAACTCTCGCAGGCGCAGGTCCTGGTGATGCAGAATTAATTACTTTAAAGTTACAAAGACGATTAACAGAAGCCGATGTCATCATTACGGATCGTCTAGTAAATCCTGATATTATTTCAACGAATGCAAGAAAAGATGCGTTGATCTTATTTGCAGGCAAGCAGGGATATAATGATAGTTCATTTTCACAGGAAGAAGTCACCACTTTGATAATTGAGCATGCACAACAAGGAAAAAAAGTGTTACGGTTAAAAGGTGGCGATGTTGCTTTCTTTAGCAATGTATTGGATGAGTTACAGTCGTTAACAGAAAAAAATATTCCTTTTGAGATCATTCCTGGTATCACGGCAGCTTCTGGAGCATCGGCTTATGCAGGAATTCCTTTAACTGCAAGGGGACATTCACAGGGTGTGCAGTTCCTCACTTATAACCCTAATAGTTATTATAATCCTGAAACATGGAAACATCTTGCTAATTCAGCAGATACGTTTGTATTTTATATGGCGGCAAAAAATATTTGTGATCTTGCTGAAATACTTTTGCGATTTTCTAAAAAACCTGCCATAAAACTTGCAGTCATTGAACAGGCAACTACAATTCACCAGCAGGTTCATATAACTACATTAATAGATTGCGCAAAAGATTTTGCGGGGAAAGTTTTTAGCTCACCCTCACTTGTTATAATAGGTGATGTAGTAAAATTGCATGAACAATTCAATTGGTTCAACAGCACTGAAGCCGGGACTGTTTTTCATGATATAGAAAAGTAAATTCTATAGTGAAGTAACATAACCTTCCAACCATTTTAAAACTGCAAGTGAAATTAACAACCACAGTAAACCAATAATAAAACCGGCTGCAACATCACTTGCATAATGCACCCGGAGATATATACGGCTGAATCCTATTAATATAATTAGAAAAAATACAAGAATTATAGCAAGCCATTTTAACCAGTCAATTGTAATACTGTGTTGTAAAATGTAGATCAGCAATCCATAAAATGTTACAGCCATGATCGCATGGCCACTTGGAAAACTTAATCCTTTTGCGGCTTTTAGTAACGGTGATAAAGGCCGTTTACGCTGAAATAATTGTTTCAATAGCAACATTAAAACTAAACTGCTTAGCGCAATTGTAATAACACGGATAGAAAACCAGTTTTGTTTTTTTACCAGTAGAAAATAAAAAATAAGAATAAGGTTTGCCGGGATAAGAAACTGGTGTTTACCTAAAAAAGTGATAAACGACATGATCTTATTATTGACCTCGCTAACATGTGGTTTGATCTTGTCAAAGATCATCATGTCAATGGGTTTATGTTTCCGGATGGGTTTTCGGATCGAAAAAACTATTAGAGCAATAATAGCAGAAAATATGGCGAGTGTAAGTAATACTTCTCCAATTATTAACGTTGTAATTTCCCACGAACCCATTAGTTCTTCAGATTGCAAAACTCAATCCAAAGCGAAATAAAATCATTGTGTTATTTAATGACGCTTAAAATATTGTACTTCTCGCTCATGTTTTTGTGCAGCTGCTAATGAAGAGAAAGTGCCAAGATTTCTTCGCTTATTTGTTTTTGGATTTTTCTTTCTTGAGTATAGCCTGTATTCTCCCGATTTTAATTTCCTGATCATAGTTTTTAATAATTAACCTACAATGTTTATGCCGCTGCATTTCTTTAAGGGAATGGTTTTTGTCCTTATTTGTAAAACGTATTATGAGTGACCATATTCAACTTGTTGGATTTTCCGGTAGCCTCAGAAAAGGATCATATAACACAATGCTTTTAAAAGCTGCTTTGCAACTGTTACCGACTGATGTTTCAATGGAAATAATTTCAATAGAAGATATTCCTTTATACAACGCGGATCTTGATCTGCCAGCAGCTAAACAGCGGCCCCAATCGGTAGAACATTTCCGAAAAATGTTAACCGATGCAGATGGAATTCTTATCGCATCGCCTGAATACAATTATTCTATCCCGGGCGGATTGAAAAATGCCATTGACTGGGCATCAAGGGGAGAAGATTCCCCACTGCTACGCAAACCTGTAGCAGTTATCGGTGCTACATCAGGGTTATGGGGTACAGCAAGAATGCAATTGGCTTTTCAAAATGTATTTCTTTACCTGGATATGAAACCGGTATTTAAACCAGAGGTACTGGTGGCTCAGGCTGAAAGGAAATTTGATAAGGAAGGAAACCTAATAGATGAAATGGCAAAAAAATTACTCAAACAAAAATTAGCAGCTTTAAAAGAGATGATAAACCTGCAATTACAAGTCGGTGACGTTGTCGATTCAAAAATTATTTAATAACATCAATGATAGCGTCCATATCTTCTTCTATCCTCAAAAAAGAATTGTAAAAAGACTTTTTGCTCAGTTCGGGTTAATCGCTGTTCAGTTGTCTTATCGATAAAATGATTATCATAATAAATGTGATGTTCGAAACCAAAACTTATATTATTAATAACCCGAAGTGTTATTACCGGTTTTAAAATGCCCACCTGGCTTTTTCCATTTGACCCTTCATAATTATGTATCCAGTAGTAATAACCATTGAAGCCAAGGCTCAACCACCTTCCAATATTTAATCTTTCTTCGATCCGGGCTTCCCAGCCACCGCCAAATGGATAATCGCGAACTTCAGATGTGTCAATACGAACTCTTGTATTATTGCCCGCTAATGGCACAAGAGCAAAATGCAATCCTGAATACAAATTTGAATGAGTTCTGAATTTTACTTTTGAAATAACACCTGCTCCAAAACCAAGAGTTCCCAATTCAAATACTTTGTTGTTCCAGTAATCAAAATGCTGGAAGATCCCTACAAGCATACCATTATTACCTTTTATTATATTTTTCCCAAACAATACTCCATAGCCAAGAATGTTATCAATAATTCTTTTATCATCACCGTAACGACTCTCTACCCTCAAGCGAAAAACATCAAAAGGCTTTCTTCTTCTTACTTCAAATGGGTCGCCATAATCTAATTGCAAATTGAGAATAGCATTTGCAGGACCGCTTCCAAATTTATTATTTACGTTTACACGATGCGCTCCAACACTTAGCGTAACATTTAATGGTTCTTTTTGATTTACATCAAAGGGTGTTTGTTTCCACAATTTACCTTGAGTAAAACGATTAAGTGCCCTTGTTGGATTTATAATACCTGCAACCGTTTCCCGCCACATTCTTGCTCCCCCACGTTTTCTGTCATCAAGAATATTTGAACTGATGCGGTATAATATCTCGCCTAAAAAAGCACCGCTGATCGGTGTATTGAGCAGATCATTTTTTGAAGGCTTTGTATTTTCACCAAACCATTCCCATTGAGCACTTCCAAAAAAAGCAAAAGGATAAGAACCCCAGAAACTATAACCATTACTTCGGGCTACATTAAAATAATCGCTGCCTGAATGAGGATGGATAAGAAAGTTTGTTCCAAAACGATCATTATCCCATTCCCATCCATATTTAAAACTATTTTTCCAGGTTTGAATACTGATCCTCGCCCAATCCTCTTTAGCTACATACCGACTATAAGCCCACCCAAAAATGTTAGAGCTTGTAACCCTTGCCAAAACAATTCCAACTGGATATCTGCGATTATAATTTGGATCATCATTCAACAGGTCACCGTAGGCATTGCGGGGCCGTTTATCGGCGGTGTCATATAATTTTTTTACACTGTCCCGGGAGAATATGATGTCGTTATTAAATTTTAATGAATCGGGAGATTGCTGAGCTATAGAAACAAGAGAACGGCAAATGATACAAAAGATCAGAAAAGTTTTCATAAGCGCATTGTTTGCTTAAAAGGCGGTATTTTACTTATGCAGCAAACGTGCCAGAAGGATCATCCCCAGTAGTAAAAAATGAGGCAGTATAGATCAAAGGCTTTCTAAAATATTCACCAATGTTTTTTCGACTACAGACAAACCATTTTCGCTTTTAGCCGTATTATCTTTTTTTGAGAACCATTTATCCAGCTTACCATTTTCGTAGAGATCTAGTAACGAAGGATGCACATAATATTTTTTGCATACAGTTCGTGTGTTGCCCAATTGTTCGGATACTTTATC
This sequence comes from Bacteroidota bacterium, assembly GCA_005882975.1. GTDB lineage: Bacteria > Bacteroidota > Bacteroidia > Chitinophagales > Chitinophagaceae > VBAS01. The sequence goes on from VBAS01000281.1 coordinate 4,571, forward strand.
TAATACCGCAATTATTTTTTTCTTTGGATCACCGTCTGTTACTAAACCATTTTCTGTAATAGCGGTTAATGCTGCTAATGTGCCGCACCATGTACGCAGATCCTTAGCAGTAAAATCCTGGCCAGCCAGCTTACGGATATATTCATTTACCATTCCCGAATCAATAGATTGCCGGTTGCCTTCTTCATCTATGTATTGAAACAACTCTTTGCCAGGGATATCACGGCAGTTCTGTACGATCTTCGCCAGTTTATGACTCTTTAATGATACTGTATGTTCAATACCTTTCTTACCACGAAAACAAAATTTCAAATGGTTGCCTTTTATTTCCGCATGTTTATCCTTCAAAGTGGTAAGTCCAAACGATCCATACAGTTTTTCATAAAATTCATTGCCAATTCGAATGCCTGTTTTTTCCATTAAACTCACCACAGCAGCAAGTACTTTTTCTTTTGGCAAACCCGGCAATGCAAGATCAGCATCGAGTTGCTTGCGAATAACTGGCAATAGTTTACCTAATTCCGGCAAGCGATAGAACTTTGTTTTGTTGCGTAGTTCATTCCACATCGGGTGGTAACGATATTGTTTTCGATTCATTACATCCAGGCCAGTTGCTTGTAGATGTCCTTCAGCAATACGGCATATCCAGACATTTCTCCATGCAGGTGGGATAACTAATGAACGAATTCGTTTTAGTGTTGATTTGTTTTTTACAATTTTATTGCGATACAAATATTTAAAACCTTTGCCTGCGGCAGTTCTTTCAATTCCTTCATCTTTACAGCTTACATAAACCAGTTGAATCGCTTTTGCAGTAGCAATAGGATCCTTTGCTAACTTTAGAGTTTTTGCCTTTGATATCCCAAGCGGCGCGAGGGATTTTAAATTGTTTTTTTTAAGTACAGGAGTAGATGATGTCATAAAATGATCACTGTGTTGTACTTATTATCTATTTGTTTAAAAAATAAACCACAGCGGGCAAAGATCCTGTCACCACCGTGCCCGCCGTGATCGCAATTCATTTATTAATTGTGAGAAAAAATATCAACACAAATTTTTGTCCTTTCAGTCGCTCTTAAATTTGTCGCAGAGTTTAACAATGTATATAACCAAGCAACCAAAACACTATAATAAAAACTACAATACCCCCCAAACAGCCACCGCCCCATTTCCACCCGGCATAACCGGCGATCAATGATCTCCAGAAATTGTTCATAGTTGATTTTTCAATCTTTATAGAAAAACTGTGCCAACTATTGCCGTCTTTATTTCGAATAGAAAACGTTCATTGGCTGGTTAATAGAAATAAAGCATAAGCTGGTAACCTTGGATTGCAGCCATAGAAGTTTATAGGGCTAACATTGGTTGCACAATGATAAAATATCAACTGTTATATACTTATTACTATTGTAAATCAAGCATTAAAATTTTTTAAGTTATCTCAATTTTGTACAGGCATTGTATTTGTTTTACTACTAGTAGTAACAAAAGCTTACAATTATGCGGAAAGTGATTTTACAATTAGTAAAAGCCACCTTTCCAATCTTAGCAGGATTTTCCACCTTAATAAATTCTGCTTACAGTCAGCAAAATATCATTGCAGGTAAAGATGATACTCATCCTGAAATAACCGCTCAACAATATAGTCCGGCAAAAATTTATGAGCTAAGCGCAGTTCAAATGCATGGCTATAACGAGATACAATGGTCCGCAATGGCTGAAGAAGATACCCGACGTTACATCGTAGAATATAGTTCCGATGGCATAAATTATCAATCAGCAGGCGAACTTACTGCTCTAAGAGGTATTTATAGTTTAAAACATTATACACTTGATACAAGGACATTCCTTTATCGTATTAAAATAGAAAAAACGGATGGCCGTTTTTTTAACTCTACGAATTTTTTATTAGGAGGGATTGAGATTGCACCGGTTAAAATTTATCCAACCATTGTAGAAGGTAATACGCTCAACCTGCGAATGACTTTTCCGGTTCAACGAATGAATATTATATCTCTAGATGGTAAACAGGTAATGGCAAAAGATCTTGGTGGTATAATAGGTTCTACACAGGTTGCTATTCCTGTTTTAAGCAGAGGACAATACCTGGTAACCTTTTATGGTAACGGCTGGCAGAGTACAGAAAAATTTATGATCGGAGGTAGTTAAGTAACTTTTATTTTTCAGCCAACACAGTTTGCTCACGAAAAACTTTTGCAAACTCTATAAATCTTTTTGCTTGTTGTAAATATTCATTGGCAAATGTTTCGGAAGGCGGTACATCGTTCATATACATTACCGCTGTCTTGAAACTTCCGGGAATATATAATCCTTTATCACTAAAATATGTATCGAAGTCTTTTAAAATGCCATGTTGTGTATTGCACTGCACGCCTTGTTGCAGTAACAATGCTTTTGCAGTATGTATTTGCGCCGCATAAGCATTATAGATCCCATCAGCCCATTTTGAATTGGATAAACACTCTTCACTCGCTGCAAACTTTTCTTCAGCTTCCATTATTAATGTGGAAATAAGATCGATCATCACACCGGCACATTCTCCCACGCCAATTGCAGTTGCAAATTTTTCTTCCTGGCCCCAATCGATATAATCTTCCGCAAGTAATGTTTCAAGACTTGCCAATGGTTTTAATAATTCATAATAATATCTCTCACCTTTACTCTGACTATAATTCAAAAATGTTTCTCCTTGTGTTGCGTTCTTTTTATAATCGTTCAATACAGCTCTTATCACATCTGGTCCACGTTTGCTTGGTACTTTTAGTACTTTATCAGCAATGCGACCTTCACCACTACCTAAGACACCTCCACCGATCAAAACCTGCAAGGCCGGGAGTATTTGACCTTTTGCTTTTAATGAACTTCCGTGAAAACCGATAGAAGCCATACCATGTTGACCGCAACTGTTCATACAACCGCTTATCTTGATCGTAATTTCTTTATTATATAAAAATTCGGGATATTCTTCTTCGATCACTTCACTCAAAGCAATTGCTGTACTTGTGCTATTACTGATACCCAGGTTACATGTATCAGTACCAGGACAACTTGTTACATCGGCTACGGATCCAAATCCTGCGGCAGCAAAACCTTCTTCATCCAAAACACTATATACATATTCAAGATGCTCAGGTTTTATAAATCGGAATTGTAATCCCTGGTTAATGGTAACACGAACATCATCAGCAATTACATCTTTTAATTTCTCGATCAACCGGCGGCTGGTATGCGAACCAATATTTCCATTTGCCACACGAACATAAACAGCAAAATAGCCAGGTTGTTTTTGTGCAAAGACGTTAGTGGTTTTCCAGAGCTGGTATCTGAATGGATCAATGGCCAACGGTCCATAATTCACAGATTGTTTATTGTCGACTGCCGGCTGAGAACTTTCATGCAGTGAAGCATCCACGTGATATCTCTGATGGGTTAATGCAAGTTGTTCTTCAACCACCAGTTCATTAAATGCATCAATTCCGATCTTTTGAATAAGGAATTTTATTCTTGCCTTATGACGGCTATTTCGTTCACCATATCGATCGAAAACTCTCAGTATAGATTCGAGATAAGGAATAAGCAGATCTTCTTCTAAAAATTCATGAGTAGTAATAGCAAGATGTGGTTGTGCGCCCAGACCACCGCCCACTAAAGTTTTAAAGCCTCTTACTTCTTTGCCATCAATAATTTTTAGTCGTGGAATAACACCAAGATCATGCATAAATACAAGAGCTGTATATTTTTCACTGCTGCTTAACGCTATTTTGAATTTACGTCCCATTTCCTGGCAAACAGGTTTGCGAAGAAAATATTCAAACATTGCATGCGCATAAGGTGTTACATCAAATGGTTCATCCGGATCGATACCTGCTATATCTGATGCTGTTATATTTCTAACGGTATTACCGCATGCTTCGCGGATAGTTATATCGTCTTTTTCTAATTCACTCCACATTTCAGGAGTACGATCAAGACTTACAAAATGTATTTGGATATCTTGTCTTGTTGTTAAATGAAGATTGCCGGTGGAATATTCATCTGAAACATCCGAGATACGTTTCCATTGTGTCAGTGTCATTTTACCATAGGGTAATTTGATCCGTACCATCTGCACACCTTGTTGACGTTGTCCATATACACCACGGGCCAGTCGTAGGCTGCGGAATTTTTCGTCATCCATTTTTCCTTCACGGAAAAGACGGATCTTTTTTTCTAATTCAAGAATATCTTTTTCAACAATCGGATTCTCTAACTCGGTGCGGAAACTCTGCATAGTCGTTGATTTCGTTTATAAACTTATATCGCCGGCAGCAACTCTTGTGGTAAAAACCCTACTTTTTAGGTAGACTAAACAAAAGTAAGAATGGAAAGCTGTTTTGTCAAATAATATTTTGAAGAACGAATGTAAGTATGATGACTTTGTAGTGACTTATCTGTTAAAATATTTTAATTAGTCTACTAATTAAGTAGGGAAATATATTATCTTTACCAACTCATTTTAGCTATGGATTATCAATCATTCTTAAACCAACGACTTCAGGAGTTAAAAAACGGCGGCGCTTACCGTTATTTTCTTGAAGTGAATAAGAGTGCACAGCATTTCCCCAATTTTTATTATGATGATGAAAAAGGACAACCACATTCAGCAGTGAATTGGTGCAGTAATGATTACCTGAGCATGAGTACAAATGAAGAAGTGATCTCTAAACTTGGATTTGTTACACACAGAAGTGGTACGGGAAGCGGAGGCACAAGAAATATTTCAGGAACTACCAATCATCATAAAGAATTGGAAAGAACACTGGCAGCATGGCATAAGAAAGAAGCAGCATTGTTATTCAATGGAGCGTACCAGGCGAATGTAACTACACTTCAAACACTCGGTAAAAATATTCCCGGCCTTGTTTTCTTTTCTGATGAAAGAAATCATGCTTCTATTATAGAAGGCATCCGGGGTTGTAAAAATGAAAAAAAGATATTCAGGCATAATGATGTCGAGCACTTAGAAGAATTACTACAAACAATTCCTGCTGATAAACCAAAGCTGATCGTGTTTGAATCAGTTTATTCAATGAATGGAACTATATCCCCGGTTAAAGCAATTGCTGATCTTGCAAAAAAATATGGTGCTCTTACTTATATAGATGAAGTGCATGGTGTGGGATTATATGGTGAAAGCGGCGCTGGTATATTAGAGCAGGAGGATCAACAAAATTCAATTGATATTGTAAATGGAACTTTATCAAAAGCGGTTGGTGTGTTTGGCGGATATATAGCAGCATCTGCAACTATCATCGATTTCATAAGAAGCTTTGGAAGTGGATTTATTTTTACTACTTCATTGCCGCCGGCAATTTGTGCTGCTGCTAATAAGAGTATTCAATTCATTCAACAGAACCATCAATTAAGAAAACATTTTTTTGAGAATCTAAAGCAATTAAGAGCTGCATTCAGCAATAATGAAATTGAATTCAAACAAAACAATTCACACATTACGATAATACCGATTGAAGATGCCACAAAGTGCAGACAGATAGCAAATCATTTGTTAGAGAAGCATGGAGTTTACTTGCAACCGATAAATTACCCAACAGTACCAGTGGGAGAAGAATGCTTGCGCATCATCGTTACAGCAAGACATTTGCCAAAACATATCAATCACCTGGCGTATAGCCTTAAAAAGATTTTGCATGGAGACAATCAAACTGATTGGCAGGAGTTCCCGGCTGTCGCTGTTGCAGATTGATATTGTAAAGCAAAAGATTCAAACAGCATTTCCCCATATGAGTGTGGAGGTGATTGCACGTAGCAGTAAAGGTGATGAATTGCAAAACATTTCAATTGGCGAAGCAGATATAGCTGTTCATTCATTAAAAGATATGAGCAGCGAACATTTTTTTGGTGCGAATAAATTTGCTGTAGTTGACAGGGATGATACAAGAGATGTAGCAATTTTTAATAATGATATTGAGGAAAAAATAAGAAGAGGAGAGACGATCATTATTGGAACCTGTTCTCCAAGAAGAGAAGATATGGCGACTGTTTTTTTGAAAAAGGCATTGCCTCAATTAAGTAACGAAATTAAAATCCAGACAAAAGATATTCGGGGAAATGTAGAAACAAGACTGAGAAAGTTGAATGGCGGTGAATATGATGCAACGATTTTGGCAACTGCCGGGTTAAATCGTTTGCTGAGGAGCAAAGAAGATAGTGAGCTAATAAAGGAATTACTGGCAGATAAAAAACTAATGCTGCTTCCTTTGATAGAATGTGTATCGGCACCGTGCCAGGGAGCAATTGTAGCAGAAGCGCATCATTTAAATAAAAAAGCAGTTGAAGTTTTGCAGAAAATAAATGTAGAAGAATTGTTTGCTGATTGCTATGCTGAGAAACAGGAAGCCATTAAATATGGCGCAGGATGTATTCAAAAGTTTGGCGTAACAACACTGCGCACAAAAAATGGTAAATATTTATATGCGGCTGGTAAAGATTCAGAAGGAACTGAATTTGTGAAATGGAACCATTTGCCCGATATAAAAATTAAGGGATCATTGTTTTCATCAACAGATGTAATGAAAGGTTTTTTTGATTATGAATGGAGTGATACAGAAATGAAGATTGAAACACCGGTTGTATTTGTAGCAAACTATAAAGTCATACAGGGACAATCTGAAGCAAAGGATTTATCAAATAAAACGATCGTCGCTTCAGGCACCAAAACATGGTTTGAACTTTCTAAAAAAGGTTATTGGGTTACAGCCAGCGCCGATGCATTAGGATTTGAATTCTTATTACCATCCTTCAATATGCCTTTATTAAACATATCGGTCGATGATATTTCGATACTTACAAATGAAGCAGCAGCAAAAAGATGGAGAGTGAAAGGTTATAATGCTGTGAGTAATTATAAACAGGTACCAAAAAATGATAGAACGATTCAGGGATCAATTGTTGCTGCAGAAGCAATTTTTTGGACCAGCTTTTCACAATATGAGGTTTATGGAAAATATGCCAAACAGGATGCAAAACATTTGTGTGCTGGTGGAGAAACTGCGGAGTTATTAAAGCAATCAGAAATAGAGCCAGTGATATTTCCAACAATTAAAGCATTTGAACAATGGAGAAAATTTTCTATCCCGTCACACAGCGTCGCTTAAGAGCGGATACACATATAAGGGAGCTGACCGCCTCAGTAAAACTTTCTCACAAAAGTTTTATTCAGCCATTGTTTGTGGATGAAGCAATTACTGAACCAAGAGCAGTTAATGGATTAACGGAGGTAGAAGTAGATACTCCATCGAGTGTATTAACTTCAATTGAACAAAGTATATACTAAGTTTTTGCTATTCCCAGTTCCCGCAAATAAAAAGGAAGACCGTTTTGATTTTTCTTTTGCATCATCGCTGATAAGATCGATCAAAGATAATTTTGGTAACGATGTTTGGGTCGCCTCTGATCTTTGCTTGTGCAGTTATACAACACACGGACATTGCGGTATTTTAAATGACGGCCATACAAAACTGGTGAATCATAAAACAGTTGATGTATTAAGCAAATATGCAACGCGACTTGCAATTGCTGGCGCTGATTGTATTGCTCCGAGTGATATGACAGACGGACGCATTGCCGCAATTCGAACTTCACTGGATGCTATGGGATATGATACAGTAAGCATCATGAGTTATTCGGCAAAGTTCAGTTCACAATTTTACGGACCATTCAGAGATGCATGTCATTCCGCTCCGAATACAAATGGTTTAAAGAACCGTAAAACATACCAATTGTCTCCATTAAATATCAATGATGCAATTGCAAGTAGTCTTCGTGATGAAAAAGAAGGCGCCGATATTTTAATGGTAAAACCTGCGGCATTGTATACTGATGTGATCGCAAAGCTAAAACAGCAAACGTTGAAACCAATTGCTGCTTATCATGTAAGCGGTGAATATGCAGCAATAGAAGCGTTAGCCGAAAAAGGTTTAGTGAATCGTGAAGCGACACATTTGGAAGTATGGACAGCATTGACAAGAGCGGGTGCTGATATTATTATTTCATATGCAGCGAAGAACGCAAAAGAATGGATCGATAAAATGGAATATTAAAACTGATGATCAGTAACGACAACATACATGGGAATCAGCTTTACCCAATTTTCCTGAAACTGGAGCAGTTGGAACTATTGCTTGTGGGGGCAGGTAATGTAGGATTAGAGAAATTGAATTCATTATTGGCAAATTCGCCTGAAGCAAGGATCACAGTGGTTGCACCCTTTGTAAAAGATGAAGTAAAAGATCTTTTGCAAAATCATCCTTCCTGTATTTTATTTCAACGACAATTTGAAGAAGCCGATCTGGAGAATAAAAGTTTAATAATACTTGCGACAGATGATAAGGAACTGCATACAAGAATAAAAAAACTTGCAGAGCATAGAAGGATCATTGTAAACGTTGCAGATACACCGGCGCTCTGCGATTTTTATCTTGGTAGTATTGTTCAAAAAGGTAATTTAAAAATTGCTATTTCAACAAATGGGAAATCACCAACTACTGCCAAAAGGATAAAGGAGTTATTGGAGAGCACAATGCCTGATGAAATTGATGAATTGTTAATTAATCTCAATCTTATCAGGAATAAAATGACAGGAGATTTTACAGACAAGGTGAGACAGTTAAATGAGCTGACAAAAATGCTTACAGAAAAGGAATAAAATGAAGGAACAGGAAAATAACGTGGAAGAAATTATCGCATCAAAGGAATTAGTATTAACCGAACAAGAGCTTACTTCCACAAGAAGGAAGGTTTTTAATAAATATACCCTTGCAATAACCCTTGTCGCCGTTACTGCTCTTTTTACTTATTTATTTTTATCTGCCGAACAATTAACAGCTTTACAAACACTCTTACATAAGGATCATTATTTATTTTACTGGATGATGCTCGCAGGTTTTTGTGCAGAGCTGGTAGCTGGGTCAATGGGAATGGGTTATGGTGTTATTTGTACAACGATATTGCTAATACTAAACGTACCGCCCCCGGTGATCAGCGCCAGCATTCATTCAGCGGAATCATTTACAAGTGCAGCGGGAAGTTTGAGTCACTGGCAATTGGGTAATATAAATAAGAAATTAGTAAAAGCATTGGCGATCCCTGCTGTTATCGGGGCAGTCATTGGCGCTATATCTCTTACCTATGTTGGAGAAAATTATGCAAAGCTGACCAAACCAGTTATAGCACTCTATACCATGTATCTTGGATTTCGGATCTTACGAAATGCGTATAAGAATAAAAATGGAAATGGGGTAAAGAAAAAAACCAATATCCCGATCTTAGGACTTATTGGCGGTTTTATCGATTCATTCGGAGGAGGAGGGTGGGGTCCATTGGTTACCGGCACATTTATAAAAAACGGACATACCCCACGTTATGTTATCGGTAGCAGTACCATGGCCAAATTCATTCTTACTGTTGCCAGCGCTATCACATTTATTTTCACAGTGGGTATCCACCACTGGAATATTGTTGCAGGTCTTTTGATAGGCGGGATCATTACGGCTCCCTTTTCAGCTATGCTTACTGCCAAACTACCCATGCGGAAAATGTTTATTGCTGTGGGGATAGTTGTTATCATTATGAGTCTCATTACAATTTACAGGGCTATTTTCCTTTAGGAGTATAATTGATCAGGCCAGGTAAATTTTTTTATAAAATAGTAGTCTACTAATTTGGTAGGATAATAAACGGCGCTTATTTTTGTTCAGTCATTTTATAAATAGTAAATGGAACAATCATCAACGAATGCCTCTTTTCTGAAAAGCAACTTTATAAAGCGATGTTGTTTTTAGTTTTTGCCTGCCAATGGAGTTATTACAAGAAAACTTTTAAATCAACTGAAAAATCAAACGATGAGAAATTTATTCGCCGCTTTATCACTACTGTTAATAAGCAATTTCGTTTTCGCACAGGACAATTTGATCATTGAAGTTTCCGGAAAAGTTACAGACCAGGAAAAACAATTACCCTTGCCAGATGTTAGTGTACAGGTAAAGGGTACTATTGCTGGCACTGTTACTAATTCATCGGGAAGTTTTGTATTACGTACAAAAACCAAATTGCCTTTTACGTTGGTGTTTTCATCCGTTGGCTTTCAACCACAGGAATTTGAAGTAAGATCACTCGGATCAAATGTACAGGTTGCATTAGCAACACAAGCTGTGTTGGGGACGGCGGTAGTTGTCACTGCATCAAAAGTCCCCGAAAGTATTTTAAAGTCGCCTGTTGCAATTGAGAAATTGGACATTCGTGCCATTAAAGAAACAGCTGCTCCCAGTTTTTATGATGCATTGGAAAATGTAAAGGGAGTACAGATGATAACATCAAGTCTCACTTTTAAAGTACCTAATACAAGAGGATTTAATATTCCAAACAATTTTCGATTCATGCAATTAGTAGATGGTGTAGATATGCAAGCTGCTACTTTAGGCGTACCACTTGGTAATGCGATCGGTCCAACAGAACTTGATATACAAAGTGTGGAGATCACACCCGGTGCTGCTTCTGCTTTATATGGCATGAATGCGATCAATGGAATGGCAAACCTGATCACTAAAGATCCATTCATACACCAGGGACTTAGTTTTTATCAAAAAACGGGGATCAATCATGTCGATGGTATCGATCATGATCCTGCTTTTTTAACTGAATCAGCTATTCGTTATGCAAAAGCATTCAACAATAAGTTTGCGTTTAAAATTAATTTCAGTTACATGCAGGGTATTGACTGGCGTTCTAATACCCGGCTCGACCAGAATACAAATAATTTGAAAAGCGCTAATCCCAATTTTCCTGCACTTAATGGAGCAAACAATGTGGCTTTTGATGGATGGAATAAATATGGTGACGATGCGTTGGCCGGAAGTAATGTAGTATCTGTAGGTGGTCTTACTATTAATGGTAATACAAATCAAACATTGCGTGTTGCGAGAACCGGGTACTGGGAAACAGATCTTGTAAGTCCTAAAGTCGACAACCTGAAATTCGATGCAGCATTACATTATAAGCTCAGTGATAAGGCTGAATTATCTTACTCTTATCGTATTGGTAAACTCGATGGAGTTTTTCAACGTGGAAATAAAATAAGATTGGATGATGTGTTGGTGCAAAATCATCATCTCGAATTAAAAGGTGACAATTTTGTTATTCGCAGTTATATTTCTATAGAAAACACAGGCAATTCCTATAATGTAAAACCAACAGCAGATAACCTGGATTTGTACAGCGGCGGTTCAAATTCAGTATGGGGAACCAAATACAAAAATGCATTGACTGCATATGCGGCTGCTAATGGTCCATTGACCAATGCTAATCTTGCTGCAGCAACTCAATATGCCCGCACAGTAGCTGATGCAGGTCGTGCAGAACCCGGTACTGTTCGTTTTGATTCATTGGTAAATGTCATTACGGGTATTAATAACTGGGATATCAAGTCAAGTACAATCCCTGATGCACCGGAAACTGGTGGATCTGCATTGGTACAAAACAGCCGTCTCTACCATACCGAAGCACAATGGGACCTAACGAAATACATAAAAGTATTTAACCTGCTTATTGGCGGCGACTATCGTTTATACCAGATCATTCCCGATGGAAATAATTTTGTTGACTTTTCCCGATCTATCAGTGAACGAAATAAACCTTTGAAAGATGGAAGCTTCGGCAAAAATGTTCATTATAATAAAGTTGGATTCTTTGCGCAGGTAACTAAAACTTTTTTTGATGAAAAATTAAAATTGTTTGGCTCGCTGCGCTTTGATGATAACATTGAATTTAAGCCAGCGTTTACGCCACGTCTTGCGGCTGTTTACACAATTAAAGAAAAACATAATTTTCGGTTTACATATCAGCAAGGCTATCGTTTCCCTGCTTTGTTTGAGGCGTTATCTTACGTAAACAATGGAAGAGTAAAACGTGTAGGTAGTTTACCATATATAAATGAAGGTCTCGGTTACCTGGAAAATAGTTACACGCAAACATCAGTTATTGCGTGTAATGCTGCAGTAAGTTCACAGGGAAATACGGATGCTGCAGCGTTGGCAAATAAAAATTTACTTGTTTGGGCTAATCTTCCCGATGCCCGTCCTGAAAAAATAAATTCATTGGAAATAGGATATAAATCTGTTTTACTTGAAAATAAACTTGTGATCGATATCGATGCATACAGTAATGTCTACAATGGATTTCTTGGACAAGTGCAGGTATTTGTTCCAATCGGTGAAACGGTTGGTTCGGATGCAGCCGTGATCGCAATGCTTGATCGTAACAGGGATGCAACTGCTGCTAGTGGAAGCAATGCAGCAAGCAAGGGGCAGGAACGCTATCGTGTTTATACAAATGCGAAAAACACTTATCACAATTTCGGTTCTGCCTTAGGGATCACTTATAATATTTATAAAAAATATACTATTTCGGGTAATCTCAATTTCAATAAAATGAAAACAAATGAGACCAATGACATTTTTGTTACCGGTTTTAATACACCGCAATGGTCATCCAACTTGTCGTTCGGTAATCGTGAAGTGACAAAGAATATTGGTTTCAATATTACCTGGAGATGGCAGGACGCATTCCTATGGGAAAGCCCGTTGGTGACAGGCAATATTGCTGCATATAGCACCATTGATGCGCAAATCACATTCAGGCTGCCAAAATTATATTCACAAATAAAAGCTGGCGGGGCCAATATTCTCAATCACCGCTATCTGCAATATGCTGGTGGTCCCACAATTGGTGGATTATATTATGTAGCGATCACAATTGATGGGTTACTAAAAAAGAAATAGCATAAGAGAAAGATTTTCATATGGCAAGCAATCGTTGAAAGTATGGCGTCCCGATTCCTCGGGAGGCCTTTTTAAATTTTAAAAATCAAAATTTATAAGAAGTATTTTATGAACTCAGCAATATTACTACTATCATCGTCTTTTGCGACGCTCCGTTCATCGTTCAGTTCTTTATTGAATAAAAGCGTCGCAGTTTACCCTGACACCGAGCATAGCGAGGTGGAAGGGTCGCACTCTTGTACGTTCCGTTCATTACTCATGACAAAGCGAAAAGCACTTTTGGTTCTCATCATTTCTTTCTCTCTGAATCAAAATTTATTCTCTCAAACAAAACAAACGGAAACCGTCCAACAAATATGGCTTGCTTATTTAAATCAAACACGTTTCAGTAATAAATGGGGAACCTGGACAGATATACATTTAAGAACTAAAGAAGATTTTTTTTCAGATCTTTCACAAAGCATCCTTCGTTTTGGCTTAACCTATTATCTTAATGATGATACAAAGCTTACTGCAGGTTATGCCTATGTAAGTCACTACCCCGCCGATAATCACAAGAATGTAACAATGCCTGAACACCGTCCGTGGCAGCAAATACAATGGCATAGTAAGTATTCCAAACTTAAGCTTATGCAATGGTTTCGTCTGGAAGAACGATTCAGAA
>VBAS01000359.1 GCA_005882975.1 Bacteroidota bacterium
TTGTGATCTCTACAGCGAGAGAATCATTGTTTGCAGGAATAAATAATTTGTAGGGCTGATATCCAACACAGGTGATCTCTAATGAATCGGATGGCCAGTGATCCAGGTTAAAGACAAATGCTCCGGCTGAATCAGAAAGTTTGCCGATCGAGGAATTAATAAACTTTATAGAAGCAAAAACTACGGGCTCGTCACTGTGAGCATCTTTAATAACACCAGCAAGTATCTTTCGCTGAGAAAAAGCAAACATGCCTGGCAAAAAAAGGAACAATATAAAAATGTACAGACCTCTGGGTTTCATCATCAGCTTACAAATTTAAGAAACAGGTACCTGAAGCCCCTTATTTTGTGCCTGTTAAAGTAAGGTGAATTAAAAAAGATTTGGAATTACGGAATCCGGATGTTTACTTTGTATTTCAAAGTACTTTTTATGGTCGAACAAAACCAACAAACTCTCGACACTCTCCAGGATATAAAACGCATGATGGAACGTTCATCCCGTTTCATTTCATTAAGCGGGTTAAGTGGGATCGCTGCGGGCATCTGCGCATTGGTAGGCGCATGGTTTGCTAAACAAAAGCTGGATGATTATTATGTAAATTTTAATAACGGTGGATATACGGACAGTGGTTTTCGGCAGCTAAAAATGGATCTGTTTATAATTTCGATGTTGGTGCTTGCAGCTGCATGGGTGGCTGCCTTTTATTTTACCTGGCGAAAAGCAAGGCATAATAAACTGCCGATTTGGGACCTGACCGCAAAAAGACTTACGATAAATATGCTGATTCCGCTGGTTGCAGGTGGCTTGTTTATTCTGGCAATGTATCAATATAATGAATGGATATTTATAGCGCCGGCCTGCCTGGTGTTTTATGGCCTGGCATTGGTAAATGCAAGTAAGTACACACTTACGGATGTTAAATATCTTGGATTATCACAGATCCTGTTAGGGTTGATCAATACGCAGTTTGTGGGTTACGGCTTGTATTTTTGGGCAGCAGGGTTTGGAGTGTTACATATCATTTATGGTTTTGTGATGTGGTGGAAATATGAAAAGAGGCGCCCTGTCCCCCACAGGGGGAACTTAGATTGATTATTTAGTTTTTTATTTGATAGTTTTTTATAATTGATAGTTGATTATTATGTTACCAACTTAGTTCCATTTTGGAACTCTTGTTGCGTCGCACTCTTCAACTTTCTGTTCTTTAATCAACAGCTTTAAAACAATAAATCCATCTTCAGTCCACTGGGCTGTGCAGATGGTAAGCCTCCCCTTCGGGGAGGTTTGGAGGGGCTTATGAAGAATCCGATAACTGGCTTAAATAAAATTTTTGATAATCGCATTCGCCTTGGCATCATGAGTGTGCTATTGGTAAATGAGGAGATAAATTTTAATGACCTGAAGCAAATGCTGGAAGTGACAGATGGAAATCTTGCCACTCATTTACAGAATCTTGAAGAAAATGGTTTTTTAAAAATTAAAAAAGGATTTGTGGGTAAAAAAACAAATACGACTTATTCAGTAACTAAAGCAGGTGAAAAAGCATTTGCTGATCATATTGCTGCATTGGAAAATATGATCAAAGGAGTTAAATAATTTTTTTTTGTAGTTACACTTTGAAATACAAAGTACTTTTTATGAATAAAGAAAAACAGATCATCCGTAATTGGCTAAAAGTTTTTATAGCCTCACTGTTTATCAGCGGCTTTACAGCTATACCAGTTGAACAAGAACTTACCTATGTCATAAATCATTTTCCTTTTGAAGGAAGTATAAAGGGTTTCCTGGATGAAGTGTTGATAGGCATAAAGCACACATCAGAAAGTTATCCTTTTCTCTTTTACGGTTACGATTGGCTTGCCTTTGCGCATTTTGTGCTTGCCATTCTTTTTATCGGTCCATTAAGAGATCCGGTAAAAAATAAATGGGTGATCGAGTTTGGTGTGATCGCCTGCGTTTTGATCATTCCATTTGCAATGATAGCGGGGCATTTCAGGGGCATGCCATTTTGGTGGAGATTAATTGATTGTTCTTTTGGAATTATTGGATTGCTTCCATTAATGATCTGCTTAAAAAATATAAAACGTTTGGAAGCGGAAGAAAAAGAGAAATCAGAAACGAAAGAGGCTTTTGATCTGCTTATTGCTTAATCATTAAAAATAACAAAACATGAAAACAATTTGGTTTAAACAATTCGGGTGGATATATATTCCTGTTCATCCGGTTGGTTTTATTGTAACGATCCTGGCAATAATTTTTATGGTGCCAGTTTGTATGGCTGTTGTAAGAAATGGGCATTCTGTATCTGACGACTTGTACACAATTTTTGTTTTTGCTAGCTGCACCGCATTTTGGTGGAAATGGGTTGCCGAAAAAACATCTAACTCATGAAAACATTTTTTAACGCAGTGCTATTTGCATCGCAGGGGATAAAACAATTTTTTTCCCATGACCGGAATGGTAAAATTCAAATGGTGATCGGTATAACAGCGATCATACTTGGGTTTACAGTTTCACTTTCATCTTTTCAATGGCTTCTTGTTTTGTTTTGTATTGGGTTTATTGAAAGATACTGTGATCTCGTTACAACAAATTTTCATCCGGGTATCAAGATCATTAAAGATATGGCAGCCGGTGCTGTTTTAGTAGCATCTATCACAAGCCTTATCATCGGTCTTATAATATTTATCCCCGCATTGGTTCAGTTTCTAAATTTTTTAAAATGAGTTTCAGTAAAAAGATCATAATCCCATTAGCCTTTACAATATTCTTATTGATCATAAGAATAATAATGAGCAATGAGCTTACTTATATTTTTCTTGCCTGGAATTTATTTCTTGCATGGATACCTTTTATGCTGAGTCAAAAGCTCAATAACATTAATAATCGCTGGAAAATATTATTTGTAACTGCTCTTTGGCTTTTGTTCTTGCCCAACGCTCCTTATATCATCACTGACTTTTTACATTTAAAGCAAAGAACTCTTATACCTTACTGGTATGACATACTTCTTTTATTCAGTGCCGCATTAAATGGTTTGTTGCTTGGGCTCTCTTCACTTTTAACAGTAGAAAAATTTTTACTAAACCGATACGGAAATAAGGTTGCAGGTTTTATAATGCTTTGTTCTTTTTTTCTCTGTGCCTTTGGGATCTATGTAGGTCGTTATCTGCGCTGGAACAGTTGGGATATCATCGTTAATCCTGGTGACGTGACCAGCGATATTTTAGACAGGGTGTTTAATCCCTTTGATCATTTTGGTACATGGGCAGTCACTGTCTTATTCGGCAGCTTTTTTTATGTTATATATTATTCAATAAAGAATTTGATCAATCATAAACCAAATCAATTTTAAATAAATGGAAACTACTCAGTCAACGAATTCGGTGTATACCCTGCTTGATAAGGGGAAATTGTTTTTTAAAGCAGTGATAATTTTTGTAATGGCATTCTTTCTGTGGATACCTACAAATCTTATTCGCGATGTGATCAATGAAAGAGCGAACAGGCAAAAAGAAGCGATAGAAGAAGTGAGCAGTAAATGGGCGGGAAAACAAACGATCACTGGTCCAATTTTAATGATTCCTTATACCGGGACAGCGAACGGTCTTGTTAACCAAAAAAAATATGCCTGGTTTATGGCCGACCAGTTAGATATCAATTCTTCGGTGTCTCCACAAAAACGTCATCGTGGCATTTATGAGATAGCGGTTTACGAGGGAAATATTTCAATTACCGCAAAATTTAACGATATAAAATTTAAGGAGCTAAATGTGCCAGCTGCAAATCTTTTGTGGTCCGAAGCAAAACTTTTGTTACAGGTATCTGATCTGAGCCGGGGTATCAATGAAGAGATATTTATAAAATGGAAGGACAGCAGTTTTCTTTGTCAGCCATGGGCAGAGACAAATGAGAAAATTGGCGAAGCTTTGTTTGCCGCTGTTCCGTTAAAAGCAGAAGATGCAGATACGCCAAATGTATTCACCGTAAAATTTTCTTTGCATGGTTCGCAACAACTCATGTTTGCACCGGCTGCAAGAGAAACAAAGATCCATTTAACAGGAAGCTGGCCCGATCCAAGTTTTACAGGTATAAAAATTCCAGAATCGCCTAATGCATCCGATAGTGGTATTGATGTAAAATGGAAATACCTGAATCGTACCACACCGATGGTTTGGAATGATCAATTCAACAATTTGCAGGCTTCAGCGATGGGAGCTAATCTTATTATACCGGTTGATCAGTATGATAAAACAGAACGTTCGGTAAAATATGCATTGCTTTGTATCATTCTTACGTTCGCTGCTTTTTTCCTGATTGAAACGATCTATAAAAGAAACCTTCATCTTATTCAATATGGATTGGCAGGGTTGGCATTGGTTTTATTTTATACGTTGCTTTTATCCATATCAGAATATACAGGCTTCAATCTTGCTTACCTGATCGCCGGCATTGCTACCATTGGACTGGTAACATGGTTTGTTGGGAGCATTATGAGATCATCAAAGCTTGCAATTTTTATCGGGTTTGTGCTTACTGTTGTGTATGGATATATTTTTACGATCATACAATTACAGGATTATGCATTGCTGATGGGAAGTATCGGTTTGTTCATGGCACTTGGTATCATCATGTTTTTCTCAAGAAAATTACAGTGGTAAAAAAAATAATAGTTTTCGATTTCCATTAACCTTTTGTTGGAGTTGGTTTTAGTTCAGAGAGCCTCACATCTGTGGGGCTCTTATTTTAGTGTTGAATAAAATTACTGAAAGTACAAGTGAGTGACACAACAGGTGATGATAAGAATTACTAAAGCCGGCATAATAAATAAAAAAACCTCACATAAAGTGAGGTTTATAATAACATCTAACATCTGCAATCGTAAATCTGAAATCAAAAATCCAATCCCATTGCAAAATACCAAAGCGGTTTGCCTTTAAAGACACCATTCATTTCCCAGGCTGTATCAAGACGCAGGAAATAACCAAGTATTGTACTGCGAACACCAAAGCCATAACCACCGGCAAAAGGACCAATGCCACCCGCTTTTATTTTTACCACAACCGGATTCCCTGGTTGGCTATATAATACAGAAGGTCTTTCTATTTTATCATATTTACCATTCCATGCAGTACCAAGATCAAAGAACTGCACCAACTGGAAGTTTCTTAAGAACGCATTGTTGATCGGCTTATTAAATAAAGTACTGAATAGTGGCAAACGTAATTCACTATTGATCACTGCTGCATTATTTCCATTGGCCACATTTTGATTGAAGCCTCTCAGGTTAACAGCCAGCGATTGGAATGCATAGTCATAATCAGGATCAGGATGATTGGCGTCGTTAAATTTTGGGAACAGGTCATTGTCAACACCGCCGGCATAGTAAATAATTTTTTGCGTCCCCCG
>VBAS01000282.1 GCA_005882975.1 Bacteroidota bacterium
GGTTAATATTACCGGCTTTGCGTTAATGAATAAACCAGTAAACGCCGACGATTCAGGCAGTATTTTAAAATTACCAATAGAATTTACCAAAGAAATAAAATTGAGTTATAAACAAAATATCATTTCGTTTTCTTTCGCTGCTCTTAATTATATTCATCCTGAAAAAAATAAATATGCATACATGCTGGAGGGTTATGATAAAGACTGGATCATTACCGATGCATCAAAGCGATTTGCCAGTTATACCAATCTTGATCCCCGCAAATACACTTTCAAAGTAAAAGCAACAAATAATGATATCAAATGGAATGAAACACCGACTGAATTAACAGTAATTATTACACCCCCCTTCTGGAAAACAATATGGTTTAGGTTTTTAGCTGTTTTCCTTGCTTTTTCATTATTGTATGCATTTTATCGCTATCGTATCGGTCAAATACTTTTATTACAACGTATACGAAATCGCATCGCTGCTGACCTGCATGATGATATCGGCTCAACGTTGAACAGTATTTCTGTATTTAGTGAAGTAGCTAAAAAAGATAATGCAAAAAGAGAACATGCTTTAGCAATGATCGGTGAAAGCTCCAGAAAGATCGTGGAATCGATGAGCGATATTGTATGGTCGATCAACCCTGAGAATGACAGCTTTGATAAAATTATTTTCCGTATGCGTTCATTCTCATACAACCTTTTAAAGTTAAAAAAGATCGAATGCAGTTTTAGCGTAGATGAAAGTTTATCCGGCATAAAATTGCCAATGGAAAAGAGAAGGAATTTTTACCTGATCTTTAAAGAATCGATAAATAACTTGGTAAAGTATTCCCAGGCACAACATGCATCTATTCTTATTTCAAGAGAGCATGCCGGCATTACATGCCTGATAAGGGATGATGGAATTGGGTTTGATACGACGAAGGAATATATCGGAAATGGCTTGAGTAATATGAGAAAAAGAGCAAAAGATATAGACGCCGGGCTATCGATCGAATCAATAACGGGACAAGGAACGACAGTAGAATTAAATTTAAAGACATGAAAGATATCCGCGTTACATTATTTGAAGATAATACACAATTACGGGAAGGTTTGTTTAGCCTGATCGATTCAAGCGATGGGTTAATTTGTGGAGGAGCTTTTTCCAATTGTAAAAGAGTTTTAGAGAACATTGAGGAAACTAAGCCCGATGTAGTGCTAATGGATATTGAGTTGCCCGGCATCAATGGTATTGAAGCAGTAAAAATGATCAAAGAAAAATATCCGTTAACGAAAATTTTAATGGAGACTGTTTTTGAAGATGATGAAAAAGTTTTTCAATCAATATGTAATGGAGCAGAAGGTTATATTTTAAAGAATACACCGCCTGATGAAATATTAAATGCGATTAAAGAGATCCATGAAGGCGGTGCGCCAATGACGCCAGCGATAGCATTAAAAGTAATGCACATGTTCAGAGAAAATCTTGCTACCACATCCGGAAATATTTTTAATCTTTCAGCAAGAGAAAAAGAGATATTAAAATGCCTTGTTGAGGGGATGAGTTATAAAATGGTCGCCGATAAGTGCTTTATTAGTATTGAAACCGTGCGGGGCTATATTAAAAGCATTTATGAAAAATTACAAGTCCATTCAAAATCCGAGGCTGTGGTAAAAGCATTGAAGAGAAAAATCGTGTAACTTTTCCTTACAAACCACCACAGTTCTTTTATGAAACTGCTTTTAAATTTTTGGTTGTTGATTTTTTCAATCATCGCTTCCGGCCAGAAAAATGAGACCGGAAATATTAAGGGCATTGTATCCACTTCCGATTCACAACAGGCAGGTTTTATTTCGATGAAAATAAAAAACTCATCAATCGGAACGACTACTGATGAAAAAGGAAATTTTGAGATCAGGAAATTAAAAGCGGGAATTTATATTTTGCAGTTTTCTCTTTCCGGATATAGGCCCCAGGAAATAACTGTGGATATAAAACCGAATGAAACGACAAGTGTAAACGTACCACTTCAACTAACTTATGCAGAGTTGCAAAGAGTCATCATTGAATCACATCCGGCAAATAAATATGTTGAAACAAATCCATCTTCCTCGCTTCGGCTGGATATACCGCTAAATGAAATACCGCAAAACATTACAGTTACTACCCGGCAGTTATTAACTGACCAGGGTGCAATAAAAATGAGTGATGCAATTCGTACTGTGAGCGGCATTCAAAAAAACTACGGAGGGTTAAATGATATCACTTTGAATTTCCGGGGAGGAGAAGGGTCATTTAATATATTTAGAAATGGCCTTGGCGGGTATTGGTGGAACCAGCAGGAAGATATTGCCATGATTGAAAAAATAGAGTTTATTAAAGGGCCTGCTGGCTTTATGGTCAATAATTTTCCTCCCGGAGGTTTTGTAAACATGGTGACAAAGCAACCACAAAGAGAATCTGTCGCTTCAGTAAATATCGAGTACGGGAGTTTTGACTTGTTCCGGCTCACTACTGATTGGGGTGGAACTTTTTCAAAAAAATCAAAATTTACTTATCGCTTCAATGCAGGCCTACATAACCAAAAGCGGGCATTTCAATTCAGTTATGCAAAACGGTATTTTATCTGTGGGGCATTAAAATATGAACCAAATAAAAAAAACACGATCACGGCCGAGTATAATTATATGTGGGGTAAAACTTCAGGAAATAATGTTGATATACCTTCTTTGAATGGAAAATTATTTTCGTTGCCAAGAAATTTTGCAGTAGCAGACTCTAAAACTGATAATTTAATTGCAACTGATAATTATTTCCGTTTATTAGCAACCCATCATTTCAATAATAACTGGAGTCTTAATTTACTTCTGGGTGATATCTATGGAAAATGGGGCCAGGGTTATACATTGAGTGCAGACGGAGATATCCCCGTTACGAATGATACACTTTATAGGTATGCCGAATTTGATAACTGGCAAAGCTTTTCAAAAGTTGCACAGGTTTATTTATCGGGAATATTTCATACAGGACAAAAAGTAGAGCATAAAATTTTAACCGCCATTGATTATAGCAGCAGGGGTGTTTATCATCCTTGGGGTTCATCTGAGAGTAAGTTCGGGCTATATATTCCGGCACCTGATTATTATTTAAATCTGGATTCGCTCAAAAATATTCAAATTGATAACTTGGATACATTTCATTCAAAGAATCCATCCTTATACCTGGAAGATCATATAAAAATAAAAGGGAAACTTATAATAACTCTGGCTGCCAGGTTTTCTCATGAACATATTAAATATGTTGCACAAAGCATCCCAGAATACCAACAAAACATTAATTATGATCATATTACTCCAAGAGTAGGGTTAAGTTGGTTGTTTTCGAATGCACTAACAGCGTATGCAGTATATGATCAATTCTTTTTACCGAGTTATGCAAAAACTTTTGACAGTACTATTCTTAAACCTGTAACTGGATACAATACGGAAGCAGGATTAAAAAGTTATTTATTTGAAAAGAAATTAACGATGAATTTATCTGTTTATCATATTGTGTCCAATAATTGCACAGCATCTGATCCGGACCACCCTAATTGCTACATACAAACAGGGCAAATCACACACAATGGAATTGATTTCGATGTAACAGGAAATATCACGCATTCTTTTATGATCAATGCCAACTATGCTTTTGCAAACGCATGGATTTCAAAAGGCGATTCAGATAAGATAGGAAGAAAAAAAATCGGAACTCCCGATCACAGCGCCAATCTTTGGTTGAAATACAGGTTGCTAAATGGGGGACTTAAAGGGTTTTCTTTCGCATTGGGCTATCAGTATATGGGTCACCGCGCCGCTTTGAACTATGATGAACCGGGAGAAAATGTTTATCTGCCTGTTTACAATTTATTTGATGCAGCAATAAACTACCACAATGAAAAATTTAATATCGGATTAAATGTGTACAATATTACCAATATACAATATGCTACTATGGGCGTTTTTAAACCTTCCACCAACGAGTGGCGATATACTCCGGGAGAACCGATCAATTTCAGATTGAGTTTCGGAGTCAATCTGGTTCAAAATAAAAAGAGGTCACCTTAAATAATTGATAAGCGGTTTTATTTGCAGCATTAACATATAAAAATCCCCCACCGAAGCGGGGGACCTTCTCTACTGTTACTCTCAATGGTTAACAATAAATTTCTTAGTTTGTTTATTTGTGGTCTGTGTAAATTCCATGAAATAAATTCCATTAGGAAGTTTGCTTACATCAAGTCTATCATACCTTTTTCCATTTGAAATAAATATTTGTTGCTTCATCATCAAAGCTCCGGTCTGGTTATAAACATTTATACCAACCTTTCCTTCTGTTGGATCATTGAGCGATAAGGTAAGTTCGCCTGAAGTTATAGTTGGATATAATGAAATATTGCCAGCTATAGTTCTTGAAGAATTGAAAGTATTATTTGATGTAATTGTAATATCATTATTTACTCTTGCATTAGTACAGGCGGAATTAATAATGCTGTTTAGTTGCGGATCGCTATCAATAAAGAAACTTGCTCTTGATGCCTGGCCGCCGCTAAAAAAATACATGCACTTGTCATCAGTATAATCCATATAATTCATCCACATCTCCAAAGGAGTTCCTGTACAAGTGCTTAAATGTCCTTCACCCGGACAACCAAAGTTTGCTGCATTATGCAGAGGAGTATCATCAACTTCATCACTGCCGCAATTTGAATCTCCCCAAATATGTACAAGCCCAAAGCAATGGCCAGTTTCGTGTGTGACGGTCCGGCCAAGATTATAAGCAGCAAATAAATTATACTGCGAACCTTTTCCAAAAGCATTCACGTGGCACACTACCCCAAATTTTTCAGGGCTAATGCCAGGATAATATGCATAGCCTAAAAGTTTTTTGCCAAGATCACAAACCCAGATATTAAAAACATGCATTGGATCCACAGCATCGGAGCCTCCCATTTTGTCATACTTCATATTATCATTTGTTCCAAATGACTTTGTCTTTGTCTGTTTATGTATCACTTGTACAAGACAAAAGTTAATATCCAGATCACCTTTAACTGATCCATAACCGGCATCGTAGTTATTATAATCGCTATTGCTTGCAGTAAAATCCGCATTCAATACATCGATCTGTGATTGTACTTGCGCATCGGAAATATTTTGAGCGGCAGTATTATATACAACGTGAACTACGACAGGGATTGTAATGGCAGCCTGTGCTGGTGGTTTTCCTTTCTGATCGGCTCTTGTATTACTCCTGGAATAGTTGCCTTTATTCTTTAATAACGCTTCAACTTTTTTTGCATACACAGGATCGGCAGCCATTTGTTGTTTTATTGCTTCATTCGATCCGCAGCGATCTGCGTTCTGACTATATGCAATAAAAGAAAAAATGATAGCAACAAGTGCAAGTAAAATTTTTCTCATAATCTTAGTTTTAATGTTAACAATTTAACCTAATCAGGAACATCAGCAAATAGTAAATCTGCGAATAAAAAAAGCCGAACCCCTTTGGTGGTTCGGCTTCTGCTTTAAAGATATAATTTTTTTAATTCACCCCACTTACTTCCATCGATTTTTCAATTTTTAAGATGAGGCTTTGAAGTACTTTGCCCGGACCAGATTCTGTAAACTTCGATGCTCCATCAGCGATCATTGCCTGAACACTTTGTGTCCAGCGAACTGCGCCAGTAAGTTGATCGATAAGGTTTTGTTTTATTTCATCTTTATCCATCACAGCCTTGGCAACTACATTTTGGTAAACGGCGCAGATGGGATTATGAAATTTAGTTGCTTCAATAGCTTCCCTCAATTCTTTTTTTGCAGGCTCCATCAATGGTGAATGAAATGCACCACCAACAGGAAGAACCAAAGCTCGTTTAGCTCCGGCTGCTTTCATTCTTTCACAGGCAATATCAATCCCCTTTAGTGTTCCACTTATTACTAATTGACCGGGACAATTATAATTGGCGGGTACAACTATTTCACCAGTTTCTCTTTGTACTTCAGCACATATATATTCTACTTTATCATCTGCGAGATTTAAAACAGCCGCCATTGTAGAGGGTTTCATTTCGCAAGCTTTTTGCATAGCTCTTGCACGAACAGCAACCAATTGTAAAGCGTCTTCAAAACTCAGTGTACCATTTGCAACCAATGCAGAAAACTCACCGAGTGAATGACCAGCCACCATATCAGGCGATGCGCTTTCGATAGTTCTGTAAGCAACGATCGAATGCAGAAAAACCGCGGGTTGGGTTACGTTGGTTTGTTTGAGATCCTCTTCAGTACCATTGAGCATAATATCTGAAAGACGAAAACCAAGAACATCATTCGATTGTTCAAATAATTTTTTAGCAAAGACACTATTGTTGTAATGATCTTTACCCATGCCTGGAAAATGTGAGCCTTGGCCCGGAAATACAAATGCATGTTTCATGGTTCTCTATTTTACCCTCACCTTTCCGATCAAAAATTTGGCGATCAACCGGAAACAAAAAAGGTTTGATATTTATTTATCAAACCTTTTTATTAATTACAAATATACCAGATTAGCTTAAATCAGCTGATATAAGTTTCAGGAACTCGCTGCGGGTAGAATTTTTATGAAACTCACCATCAAATGCAGAAGTAGTGGTTGTTGAATTTTGTTTTTGTACACCACGCATCATCATGCATAAATGTTTAGCCTCAATTACAACAGCTACACCCAGGGGATTTAATGTTTCTTTAATTGCATCTTTGATTTGTATCGTCAATCTTTCCTGTACCTGCAAACGCCTTGCAAAAACATCTACTACCCGGGCAATTTTACTTAACCCGGTGATCCATCCGTTAGGAATATAAGCCACGTGTGCCTTACCGATAAAAGGCAACATGTGATGTTCACACATGCTGTAAATTTCAATATCCTTTACCACGATCATCTCACTTACTTCCTCATGAAATTTTGCTGAATTGATGATTGTGTGTGCATCAAGATGATAACCTTGCGTAAGATATTGCATTGCTTTCGCCAGGCGTTCGGGAGTCTTTTTCAATCCTTCACGTTCAGGATCTTCACCAAGCAACCCAAGAACTTCGCCATAGCTTTTTACAAGGCCACTCGTGATCTTGTCTTCGTATTCTTCTATTTTTTTATATGCCATAAAATCAATTTAAAGATATTTTTATGTTCCCAGCTTTTGTAACTCCATCATCGTCCCTTGCGTCGCACACTTGTACTCCCAGTTCTCTATTCAACCTTCTTAACCTCACTATCAACTATCAGTTTTCATCTATCATCTAATCAACAGGGTACTCCACAAAATTCCTTGGTGTTTCATACAATCTTATCTGCAAGTCTTTTTCCTGATCTATATGTGGCCGCAATAATTCATAAATAACGATCGCAATATTTTCTGCTGTTGGGTTCAGGTTCTTGAATTCTTCCGTATCAAGGTTAAAGTTCTTATGATCAAATCTTTCAATAATTTTCTCTTCGATCAGGTCGCTTAGTTTTTTCAGATCCATTACATATCCTGTTTTCTCGTCGGGCTCACCGATTATTTTTACTATCAGTTCATAATTATGACCATGATAATTGGGTAAAGCGCATTTCCCGAATACTTCCATATTCTTTGCATCGTCCCAATCAGGATTAAATAACCGGTGTGCGGCATTGAAATGTTCTTTTCTGAATATCGCTACTTTTTTTCCCATTTAATAATAGTTAATAACAGATCCCAAACGATATTGTTCACTAAATTATTTATTACCGTAATATTCTACATATATTTTAGCTGTCTCAACCAATTTCAAACAATGCAGCTGAACTGGCGGTGGAAGATGCGGTTCCAGTTCATTCCAAATTCCTATTACAAGGTTTTCAATAGAGCAAAGTTTGCCTTTCATAAAATCCACATCAACATTCAGATTTCTATGATCAAGCTTTTCTGTTACTTTTTCAGTTACTAATGCCCCCAGTTTCTTTGCATCAAAAATAAAACCGGTTTCGGGATCAGGATCTCCTTTTATTGTAACAAACAATTCAAAATTGTGACCATGCCAGTTCTCGTTGGCGCATTTACCAAAAACCTCGTGATTTTTTTCTTTACTCCAGTTGGGATTATACAGCTTATGTGCAGCGTTAAAATGTTCAATTCTTGTTAAGTAAACCATGCTTTACTTTTTGTTTCCTCACAGCGTTGGGCGGAAGAAATAATGAGCGGCAAAGGTAAGGCCATCAGCTTTACCAATGATGTACGATATTTGCCAAAATGGGAAAAAATATACTGGTAGTTGCAGCCACAGCGAAAGAAATTAATCCTTTTATTGAATTGACAAGAACAGGCGATATCAATAATACAGATATACTTATTTCCGGCATTGGGCTCACCGCAAGTACTTATCATTTAGCCAAACAACTTGCTTTAAAAAAATATGACCTGGTGATACAAGCCGGGGTTGCCGGTTGTTTTGATCTCAGAATTCCATTAGGTACAGTGGTAGCAGTAAAACAAGATGCAATTGCAGATCAAAGCGTGGTGGAATTAGCAAGACTTAAAACATTATTTGATTTGAATCTTGTTCCGCAAGATCAATACCCATACAAAAAAGGATGGTTGATAAATACAAATAAAGAGGTTTTAAAAAAAACCAGGCTAAAAACTGTAAAAGGAATTTCAGTCAACCAGATCAGCACTTCAAAACAAATGATAGAGTTTTATCGCGAAGCATTTGATCCTGTAACTGAATCAATGGAAGGTGCAGCGCTGCATTATGTCTGTTTGCTGGAAAATACTCCCTTCGTGCAGATAAGAAGCATTTCAAATTATATCGGCGAAAGAAATAAAAAGAAATGGGATATGATGGACTCAATTGCCAATTTAAATGACACACTCATTAAAACAATTAATAATTATTAATTAAGGATTAATAATTTCTTACTAATGAAATTAACTCTTGGATTTTCGCCCTGTCCTAATGACACTTTCATCTTTGATGCATTGGTTAATAAAAAGATCGATACAGAAGGATTAGAGTTTGATGCTGTGCTTGAAGATGTGGAGACCCTAAACAAATGGTCATTTGAAAAAAAACTTGACATCACAAAACTCAGTTATCCTGCTTTTTTTCAAAACCTTGATAAATATGTTTTACTTAATTCAGGAGCTGCATTGGGTAAGGGAGTAGGCCCATTATTAATTTCAAAACAGAATATTCAACATTCAACTTTTAATTTTAAACAAGCCACTATTGCCTTACCGGGAGAAAACACAACTGCCAATCTTCTTTTTTCATTTGCGTATCCAAATGCAAAAAAAAAGATCTTCATGAGGTTTGATAAAATAGAAGATTTCGTTTTAACAGCGGCCGTACAAGTCTCTTCCATCGGGGGAGATTTAGAGGGGGCTGCTAGTCTTGGCGTTATTATCCATGAAAATCGTTTTACTTATCAGCAAAAAGGATTGCATAAAGTAACTGACCTTGGTGAATATTGGGAGCAAAAAATGAATGCACCAATTCCGCTAGGCGGTATTGCTGTTAAAAGATCAATTGACAAAGAAATAAATTTGAAAATTGACAGGCTGATAAGAAAGAGTATTGAATTTGCATTCAGCAATTATCCCTTAATTACTGAATATGTAAAACAACATTCCCAGGAAATGAGTGAAGAGGTAATGCGTCAGCATATCGAACTTTATGTAAATAATTTTTCCATTGATCTTGGAAATGATGGAAAACAGGCAATAGAAACTCTGTATAAAATAGCGGCAACACAATTACCAGTTAGTTCTGTCCAATCATCAAGCGAGTTGTTCCTTTCATAAAGTATGTTTATTCATCATGTAGATATGGATTTTCTTTGTTATTGGATCTTCGATTTGTCGTTTTATTAACACACGAGATTAAGTATTGATACGTTATTTGTAATTCGAAAACCAAACCACACACCAACATGAGAAAGCCTTTCCTATTAGCAACATGGCTTTTATTTACTTTGTTTATAAAGGCCCAAAATCCCCAATCAACTCACAGGCTAAAAGTATTTATTGATTGCAGTAACACCTGGTGCGACCAGAATTTCATAAAAACGGAAATTAATATTGTTGATTTTTTACTTGATAACCAGGCTGCAGATCTGCATATATTAATAACAGAACAAGAAACAGGTGGTGGCGGAAGTCAATTCCAACTTATTTTCTTTGGACAAAATAAGTTCAGGCAAATGACAGATACCTTACGATTTAATACGGATGCTAATGCAACTGATTTTGAAGAAAGAGATCTATTGATCAAACATCTGAAACTCGGTCTTATCCCCTATATCGTTAAAGCCGGCAATGGAAATGACATAGCAATTGAAATGAAAACCAAAACAGATGAAAAAAAGAAAGATACTTCAGCTACTACCAAAGACCCCTGGAATTATTGGGTGTTTCGGGCCGGAGCAAATGGAAACATAAGTGCTGACGA
>VBAS01000283.1:0-10729 GCA_005882975.1 Bacteroidota bacterium
CCAGATATTCAAGTAGCCTATTTCATTGGCGGTTCCCATTTATCTTTTGGCTCAAAATATCTCCAGAGCATCAAGGAAATTTTTCTTGCCATCGTCCATGCTTCATTATCGTGTGTCCATTGAATGTCCTTGTTGTTTTTTGTAAAAATGCAAAAGATATAAGGATTATGTGGTGCGTTTACTAACAATACTTCGCTGCGGACAGCATTTACGCAACCATTTTTGCTGAATACTTCAATGTAAGGTGGTATTTGAGAGATCGCTTCGTTCAGATCCCAATAATTTCTTCCAAGAGACCGCATCATACGATCGCAAGCAGCAGCAGAAAAAATTTCATTGCGATAAATTTTTTCAAAGATGGTTCCTATTTCTTTTGGAGTTGTTTGTCCCCAACCATATTCTGTTCTGTTATTTTCTCTTCCCGGAGTTCTTGAATTTACTCTTGTATAAACAAGTCCAAGACTATCGAGAATCTCATTTATTCTGGTTCCTTTTCCCGCAAGGCTTTGTAACCATAAGCTTGCTGTGTTATCGCTGGTTGTAAGCATCAGCATCATTACTTTTTTCAATAGAATTTTCTCATCGTTTTTAAATGAGCCAAGAATATCTACTCCTTCGTATAATAAAGAATCCTTATAAACCAATGTTGAATCATACGCCAATTCTCCTTTTTGAATTTTATCCATAATGCCCAGGAGGATCGGCACTTTTACAATACTGGCTGTTGGGAAAACAGTATCAGCATTAATTGAAACCGTTTTTCCTGTACGAAGACACTTTATATAAATACCGATATCGCCGTTGAATCCTTGTATTGCGTCTTCAATTTTATTTTGAAGTTTGCTATCAATTTTTTGTGCAAATAAAAATGCAATGCTGTGAAGACAAAGAAATAATAAAAATAATTTTTTCATTCTTAAAATGGCTTGCTGGTTTGAGAAGATTGATCTGCAGTTGTGGACATATTCATATAATCAAAAACAATATTGCAAAAAGCTTTGATGCCGGTTTTCATTCCGCTTTCATCTACAAAAAAATCTGCCGTATGATGAGCCGGTGCTTTTAGTGGATCATTTCCTTTTGGCATTCCGCCAAGATATAAGAACACAGCAGGTGCTTTTAGTCCATAGTAAGAAAAATCTTCTGCGCCGGTTACCCAGTTTCTTTCTGAAACATTATCCTTACCGGCAGCATTTTCAAGTGATGGAATAAGTTTTTTAAGAAGTGAAGGGTCATTAAATGTAACGAGTGTTTTTTCCTCAATAACTGTTTCTGCTTTGGCACCATTGGCTTCGGCAATATTTGCAGCAACCCTTTTTATTTTTTCGTGTACATCTAATCGCATTTTACTATCAAGTGTACGAATAGTCCCATACAACACACATTCTTCAGGAATTATATTGCTTCGAACGCCGCCATCAATTTTCCCTACGCTTATTACCACTGGGGCTTTTGTAATATCAGTTTGTCGACTAACAATATTTTGTAATCCTTGTATTATCTGTGCAGAAACAGCAATTGGATCAACGCCGAGCCATGGTTGTGACCCATGACTTCCTTTTCCTTTTACTTTAATAACAAACCAATCTGATGAAGCCATAAATGCACCGGGCTTATATTCTATTCTGCCAACTTCAATGTTCGATTCGATATGAAAACCCACGATAGCGTCTACTTTAGGATTTTCCATTACTCCTTCTTTTACCATTAGATCAGCACCGCCTTCTTCATTTTCCGGAGGGCCTTCTTCCGCTGGTTGAAAAATAAATTTCACCGTTCCTTTTAGATCGTTCTTCATGCCAGTTAATATTTCTGCCACACTCATTAGCATTGCCACATGCGTATCGTGTCCGCAAGCATGCATCACTCCTACTTCTTTTCCGCTGTACGTGGTTTTTACTTTTGAGGCAAATGGCAGCTCAACTCTTTCAACGATTGGTAATCCATCCATATCCGCTCTGAGTGCAATACAAGGTCCTGATTTGGCTCCTCGAAGAATTCCAACTACACCCGTTTTTGATACTCCTTCTTTTACTTCTATTCCGAGAGAACGAAGATGATCAGCAATTATCTTGGCTGTTCTATATTCATTGTTTCCCAGTTCCGGGTGTTCATGAATGTCTCTTCGCCAGGCTATGCATTTTGATTCAATTTTATCAGCAGCAGCGTTGATCTTACTTGTTTGATCAGTATTTGACTTTTTTTGTGCGCAAAGAAAAAGAGATGAAGGAACAAATAGTAAAGTCAAAAAGAGTAGTTTCATGATGCAAAAATTTCATGAATGTAACGGAAATAATTTTTCATTAAAGCATATTGATCGCTTCATGTAATTTTTTTTATTTTTAATCAACCATGCTGCTCCGCCATGTTCCATTTTTAAAAGCCGTTTTCATCCATAGCTTTACTGCTTTTGGCGGACCGCAAGCACATATTGGAATGATGCTGAAAACATTTGTGCATCGTACACCATATGTAACCGAGCAAGAATTGATGGAATACACCGCTTTCTGTCAACTTCTTCCCGGCGCATCATCTACGCAAACACTTACATTGATTGGCTATAAAAGAGGAGGAGTAATTCTTGCAGTTCTTACTTTAATAATCTGGATCTTGCCTGCAAGTATTTTAATGGGAGCACTTTCTTTTCTTTTACATTATATTGATAAGAGAGCATTAAATAATGTAGACATTTTCAAATTCATTCCTCCAATGGCTGTGGGATTTCTTGTGTATGCTACAGTAACGGCGTTCAATATTTCTATTAAAAATACTATTACATGGATCATAATGGGTTTTTGCGCTGTAGCAACATTTCTTTTATTCAAACAACCATGGATATTTCCATCGCTGATCTTATTAGGGGGAATAACAACTAATCTTAGTCGCAAACGTATACCCCAGGTAGAACAAAAGCCACGGAAAATTAAATGGTGGAATTTCTGGCTGTTTGGAATAATATTTATAACTGCAGGATTCTTCAGTGAAGTAGCCAGGAAAGATAATTGGCCCAATCGAACGCCTATTAATCTTTTTGAAAACACATACAGGATGGGTAGCCTGGTGTTTGGAGGCGGACAAGTATTGATGCCAATGATGTATGAACAATTTTGTGTTCGCCCGGATGCGATAAAAGAAAAAGATCCTGAGGTAGTAAGAATAGATAAAAATGATATGTATACGGGTATGGGCATTGTAAGAGCCTTACCCGGACCGGTGTTTTCAATTGCATCATTTACAGGAGGCATGGCATTAAAAGATTATGGAAAAACTCCCGAAGAAAAAAGCATTATGCAAGTGTTAGGATGTGTAATTGGAACTGTAGCAATTTTTTTACCCAGTGCATTGCTGGTTTTATTCTTTTTCCCGATTTGGCATAACCTAAGAAAATACGCTGCTGTTTATCGATCGCTAGAAGGTATCAATGCAGTTGTCGTTGGAATAATGATCGCTTCTACATTTTATTTAATGAAAGACATTTCGCTTTTAGATGTTAGGCTTGGAAGTTTGATAAATGCGGTCGTCATAGCAGGAACATTTACTTTATTACAGTATACAAAAATTCCACCTCCGTTTGTTGTTATCGCCTGTGTGCTTCTCGGCTATATATTTTAATCCTTTTGCTTATAAAATTTTCGGGATTCAATTTCTTCTCTCACGATTTCAGGAACGAGATACCGTATGGATTTTGCAGATCTTATATGTTCTCTTATTTGCGAGGCCGAGATTTCAATTAAAGGAGCATTTAGAATTACAGGTTCTTTTTCAAAAGTCTTTTTAATTTCATGTCCCTCTCTTTTATAAACATACACCGGATAATTATTAATTATTGTTTCATAGTTTTTCCATTTATCAAGATTTTGATAACTATCGCTTCCTATTATTATTGAGAACTGATGTTCGGGATATTTTTCTGACAAAAACGTCAACGTGTTTGTAGTATAAGATGGTTTGGGAAGATTAAATTCTATATCAGAACATTTGATTCGGTTATCATCTTGCGTTGCAAGACGTACCAAATGCAATCGATCGAATTCATTTAGTAACGTTTTGCTTTCTTTAAACGGATTTTGTGGTGAAACTATAAACCAGATCTTATTTATAGATGTTTCATTCAAAACATGATTAGCAATAATAAGGTGGCCTATGTGAATGGGATTAAATGAACCGAAGTAAAGGGCAATATTCATTTAACGCGTTGATAATCAATTAATTAATTCTACCTTAATGTGTTCCGCTTCGTTTAACCTAAGGCTGAGAGAGTATCCAGATATTTTTATAGAAATAGGATCTCCTAATGGGGCAACCTGTTCAAGGAAAATTCTTTCCCCTGGCACACACCCCATTTCCATAAGTTTCAAGAATATATCATTGCTATCAAATTCACTTATGATTGCTTCCTGTCCCGGCTTTAAATCTGATAATTTCATATAAATTCTATGGTTACAAAGCTAAATTCACTGAATTACATTTGCTTACGAATTC
The DNA here is from genome assembly GCA_005882975.1 of Bacteroidota bacterium. Taxonomy (GTDB): domain Bacteria; phylum Bacteroidota; class Bacteroidia; order Chitinophagales; family Chitinophagaceae; genus VBAS01. The sequence continues at coordinate 4,483 of VBAS01000283.1, forward strand.
TGAAATAATGGCCAGCGCAAAAAAAACAAAAGTTTATTTCTTTTCCCATGATATTCCCACGAGGATAAAAAACACAGCCGGTCTTAAGCATTTCATCGAATTAATTTTTAAAAAGGAATTGCAAAGTCTTGAATCCATAAACTATATCTTTTGCAGTGATAAGGTCATTCTTGAAATCAATAAACAATACCTTAATCACGATTTTTATACCGATGTAATCACTTTTGACCTTTCCCCAAACACAAAAGCAATATCCGCCGAAGTGTACATAAGCATTGAACGGATCAGAGATAACGCAAACCAATTAGGCCTCTCTCTAAAATCAGAACTTCATCGGGTGCTATTTCATGCTGCCCTTCATCTTTGTGGCTATAATGATAAAAAGAAAAAAGAAAAAGAACTGATGAGAAAAAAGGAAAACGAACTACTCACTGAGTATTTTCATCGCTAACCAGTTTCACGGGAAACATTTTCATTTGTTCCACGTGAAATAACAGGACCTCACATCGGCTCGAAATTGCCTTTAAAATCGCCTTACCTTTGCGACCCATGTTTCAAAAATATGATGTAATAGTAGTTGGTGCGGGTCATGCGGGTTGTGAAGCAGCTGCTGCAGCTGCAAATCTTGGTTCAAAAACTCTTTTGATAACCATGAATATGCAGACTATTGCTCAGATGAGCTGTAATCCGGCGATGGGAGGAATAGCAAAAGGGCAAATCGTAAAAGAAATAGATGCTTTGGGCGGATATTCTGGAATTGTTACTGACCTATCCATGATTCAATTTCGGATGCTTAATAGATCCAAGGGACCAGCAATGTGGAGTCCGCGGGCACAAAATGATAGGATGCTTTTTGCGGCGAAGTGGAGAGAGATGCTTGAAAAAACTGCAAACCTCGATTTTTATCAAGATACAGTAGTTGGTATTTTGGTCAACGATAAAAAAGCGATAGGGGTTAAGACTGGTTTAGGTCATGACATATACGCTGATTCTATTGTGCTAACTAATGGAACTTTTCTCAATGGAAAGGTGCATATCGGAGATAAAAATTTTGGGGGGGGTCGCATATCTGAGAAAGCTGCATTTGGAATAACCGAGCAATTAGTTTCTCTTGGTTTTGAAAGCGATCGTCTTAAAACGGGTACACCTCCAAGGGTTGATGGCAGAAGTTTGAATTATTCTAAGATGGAAGAGCAGCCAGGTGATGATCAAGTGGTTGGGTTTTCATTTCTTGATACTGAAAAGCCCAAGAAGCAACTGAGTTGCTGGATTACTTACACCGATAAAAAGGTTCACGATATTTTAAAAACCGGTTTTGATAGAAGCCCTATGTTTAGCGGCCGGATTGAAGGAATTGGCCCCAGGTATTGTCCATCAATAGAAGATAAGATTAGTCGATTTGCAGAAAGGGAGCGGCATCAACTATTTGTTGAGCCCGAAGGATGGAATACAGTAGAAGTCTATATTAATGGCTTCTCAACCTCATTACCAGAAGAAGTACAGTACGAAGCACTTCGTAGTATTGTGGGTTTTGAAAATGCTAAGATGTTTCGCCCAGGTTATGCGATAGAGTATGACTATTTTCCTCCAACACAATTGAAATATTCCCTTGAAACAAAACTCATTCAAGGTTTGTTTTTTGCTGGCCAGATAAATGGAACTACGGGATATGAAGAAGCTGCCTGTCAAGGTTTGATAGCGGGAATAAATGCTCATCAAAAAACAAAAAATCTTGAACCTTTAATTCTGAAAAGAAGTGATGCCTACATTGGCGTGCTGATCGATGATTTAATTAGCAAGGGCACTAATGAACCTTACCGAATGTTTACTTCTCGGGCAGAATTCAGAACTCTTTTAAGACAAGATAATGCTGATCTTAGACTAACAGAATTAAGCTACCGGCTTGGCCTTGCATCGCAAGAAAGAATGGAAAAAGTAAGAGAGAAAAGAAACGGCGTCGAAAAAATAAAGAATATTCTAAATGCTCTTCCTGTTACTCCTAATGATATCAATCCCTATTTTGAAAAAATTTCATCTTCGTTGATAACCGAAAAACAAAAAGCTTGTAAATTATTATTGCGTCCTGAAATTGAATTGAAAGATTTAATGAATTGCTTACCTGCATTGAAAAAAGAATTGAATGATTTTTCTAGTGACGCTCTTGAACAAGCCTCAATTCAGATCAAGTATGATGTTTATATAGAAAAAGAAAAAGAGCTTGTTGAAAGAATGAGTCAACTCGAGAGTTTGACGATCCCTGAAACATTTGATTATAGAAAAATTTCTTCACTGGGTAATGAGGCAAGAGAAAAACTTTCTAAAATAAAACCCACAACCCTTGGTCAGGCAAGTCGCATATCTGGAATAAACCCGAGTGATGTTCAAATACTCATGGTTTATATGGGTAGATAAAACCCTGCTCTTTACTTACTTCATTGCTGTTTTCCTTCATAACAATAGATTTTTCTAAAATCGACGTCCTTTCTTTTATCTAAAAATCTATATTGCTTATGCTTTGCTTTCTTTTTAGTCCTCGTCAATTATAATAAAAGAATAATCTCATGACAAGAGTTTCTTTCGATGAAATGAAATCAACAATAAAAAAAGCTTTTGTAATAGCTGGGATGTCTGAGATAAAAGCAGATGTGTGTGCAAGAGTTCATACAGAATCGAGCAGGGATGGCGTCTATTCACATGGACTCAATCGTGTTGAAAGATTCGTTGACTATTTGATCAAGAGGCTTGTTGATGCTAATGCCGAACCATCATTGATCTCCACTCCTGGAGTAATGGAAGTTTACAATGGAAATATGGGTCCGGGAATTCTGAATGCAAAGTTTGCCATGAACAGGGCTTCTGAAATAGCAAAAAAAAATGGACTTGGATTAGTAAGTCTAAATAATACTACACACTGGATGCGTGGTGGCGCTTATGGATGGCAAGCAGCTGAAAATGGTTATGTAGCAATTTGCTGGACAAATACAGAATCTTGTATGCCTCCGTGGGGTGCAAAATCCTGTTCCGTAGGAAACAATCCTTTTATAATGGCGATTCCCAGGAAAGAAGGGCATGTTGTTCTTGATATGGCGATGTCACAATACTCATATGGCAAACTACAAGTAACAAGATTAAAAAATAAAAAACTCCCTTATCCTGGTGGTTTCGACAACAACGGAAATCTTACTGATGATCCCGTATCTATTGAAGAGTCACGAAGAATATTACCAATAGGATATTGGAAAGGTTCTGGTTTTTCTATTATGCTTGATCTGATCGCAGCGCTATTGTCAGGCGGGCTTTCTACTTCCGGCATTGATAAATTAAATCGGGGTAGTTGTGGTAGTTGCTCGCAGGTATTCATTGCTATTGACCCTTTAAAAAACAATACACAAGAGTTTGTTGATAATATTTTAAACGGAACCATTGGTCAGCTCAAATCATCTGTTCGGGCTAACGAGAACGAGAAGATCTATTATCCGGGTGAACAATCATTAAAAACAAGAAAAGAAAATATGTCGCTGGGTATCCCTGTAGATGATGATATTTGGACCAGGGTTAAATCGCTGGCAAATCTATAGATCAATAATTTTTTGATATGAAATCATTGTGTGTAACATCTCCTAATAATCTTGTTATTGAAACAAGAGATTTGCCTGTAATAAAATCCTCTGACGAAGTTTTAATAAAAGTGAAAGCTGGTGGCATATGCGGATCGGATATGCATATTTATCATGGTTCTTCCCCGGTTGCAACTTACCCAAGAGTTATAGGGCATGAAATTGCAGGCGAAATAATAGAAATAGGTAAGGATGTTATCGATTTTGCTATCGGAGACCATATTGTAATGGATCCTGTTATCAGCTGTGGAACTTGTTATCAATGCAGAATTGGAAGAAAAAATGTTTGCAGTAAATTAAAGGTACGCGGAGTGCACATTGATGGCGGATATCAGGAATTTTTAGTATTGCCACAAAAAAACATCTACAAGATCCCGCTATCGCTTTCGTGGGAAGAGGCAATAATGATTGAACCTTTTACCATTGCCGAACAAGTTTGTTCAAGAGCAGAAATAAGTAAAGATGACATTGTATTTGTAATGGGTGCGGGGCCGGTTGGGTTAAGTATTTTGAAAATGGTGAAACTATATGGGGCTACCTGTTTTATTTCAGATGTGTTTGACTACAAACTTCAAATCGCAAAACAATACGGCGCAGATGCGACCATCAATGCAAAAGAGATAGACGTAAAGGATGAAATTCTAAGACTAACTGATTCAAATGGTGCAACTGTTGTTATAGATGCGGTTTGTTCAGAAAAATCTTTTGAGCAGGCGATCTCTTATGTCTGTTCTGCAGGACGGGTGATCCCTCTTGGCTTTAATAAAAACCCTTCAGTTATAAGCCAGCTTAGTATTACAGCAAGGGAAATAGATGTCCGTGGTTCAAGATTGCACAACGATAAGTTTCCAAAAGTAATAGACTATTTCATTAACGGAGACCTTCGGATAGGAGACATGATCACTCATCGTTTTTCATTTACAGAAATTAATAATGCTATTGCGTTTATTGAAGATCCCGAAGTTTATAATGGAAAGGTTGTACTCCTTTTTAATGAATAACACTTAGCGTTCTGTCATAAGAAAAAAAATGCTACAAATCATTGCCAGGTGATAGTCTTTTTTAAATGCATGTGAGGCCAACACAAGGCGTATTTCACCAAAACTAATCTTACTGCCAACTTTTTCTTTTATTGGTGTGATGCTGCCACCTTTAAATTCTTTCGTGTGGGGCTCGATCAATGAAATTTTTTCTTTGCTAACAAGTTCTTCGATATTTATTTCTCCAATAGATACATAGTGTGCAAGGTGACCTTCTATTGTTTGTTGTGTAAGGCTTCTTTCTTTCGCAATTTCATCAATTCGTTTTCCTTCTTTATAAAGTCTGAAAGATTCTGCTTTGGTATCGACCTTCTTCTTTTTCTCTACGCCTTCCGTTTTCCTTTCTCTTTTAGGATTCTTTTCATGTATTAATGACGAAAGATCTTTTTCTCCGCAATACTCAAGTATGATATTCAAAAATTGCTGGCCATATTTTTCTGTCTTTGCATCACCAAACCCGCTAATTTTTCTGACCTCAACGAGGGTTTGTGGTAAATAACGACTCATTTCATCAAGTGTATTGGTGCCGGCAATAATATAAATTGGCAGGTCAGCTTTAGAACAAATACTATCTCTGAGTTTTCTCAATTTCTGATGAAGAACAGGATGAGGACTTTCGGTTCTTTCTTTTGCCTCTCCCGCATACACATTCACGCCGAATGCCGGCAGTATGAAATCTTTTTTTCTTTTATGATATGCCTCGATATCAAACGCTCCGAAAAGACCTTCCATTAAATACTTTTTTATTGAAAGTCCACTAAAAATTTCTTTTAGTGTTTCATTTATCTCCTTTGCATGAAGACGGCTATCTGTCACTATCGGACAACCACTTAATAATTCGCTAATCTTATTTTGTTCTTTTATAAAATAACCAGCCCCGGCCTTCATTCTTTCTTTCAGTAATTCATTTGTATCCGCATTTTCTTCACGATTGAAAATTGATCGCAGCTGGTTTTGAAACTTCTCGGCCGTTCCTTCCAATTTAATTATTTCATTTAAAAACCCATCGAGCCATTTCTCTGACGCTTCATTAAAAGAAGGTCTGTTCTCTAATAAATATTGATTGAGCTCTTTTGCATCTTCAAATATTTGTTTGTAGTCAAAAAGAGATAAAAGAATTTTAAGTTGATAATTTCTTTTTGATCGTTGCAATTCCTGTTCTAAGATATTTTTAGAAGAATTGGTTTTAGAAAACTGAACAATTCTTTCATCAGAAAACATTCTATTTGACCGGATATGGCTTTGCAGCACAATGCCATCCAATGTTGTGCAGCGGCTTAAAGCAACATACACTTGTCCCGGAGCAAAGGCCTCGCCGGCATCAATAACTACTTTATCAAATGTTAGACCCTGGCTTTTATGAATTGTTATTGCCCATGCAAGTCGAAGAGGATATTGAGTAAAAGATCCTAAAACCTCTTCGTTTAGTTGCCGGCTTTTTTTATCAACTGTATAACGAATGTTTTCCCATTTCTCTTTTTTTACTTCTATTTCATCTGGCTCATCCTTGCACTGAACAAGTATTTTATCGTCATCAAGCTCTGTCACTATTCCAATTTTTCCATTGAAATATCTTTTAACTCTTTCTGT
>VBAS01000283.1:10761-11169 GCA_005882975.1 Bacteroidota bacterium
TCCAATTTTCAGCAACACTTGTTCTTCTGCCGGATAAGCCGACTCCGGAAAATCGCCTTCGATCGCTGCCCTATATGAATATGATTTATTAGAAAGACTATTTAACTCTGTTTCATTTTTATTTCTTGCCCTTTCGTTGTGTGTAGTAAGAATAATATATCCATCATCCTTTGCTCTTTTGAAATTGGGAACAAATCTTTTCTCCAATAAACTTCTCCCATCATCATCAAGTTGATTGTTCCTTACCTGGTTTAATACATTAATAAACTTCTCCTCGCTTTGCCTGTATATTTTATCAAACTCAATATAAACCGGCGGCCCCTCTCTTATTACAAGACTGTCGAAGAAATAAGGGCTGTTATAAAAGTCTTTCAATAATCGCCATTCATGATCTTTTATTACTGGCGG
>VBAS01000283.1:11307-11681 GCA_005882975.1 Bacteroidota bacterium
CTCATCTATAATAAGCAGCTCGAGTTCCTGTAAGATCTTTTTCTTTTCAGTAGTCATTCGTAGCTTACTGAGAAGACTATTCTTATCCGTTGTTGCTTCGTTTTGTCTATTAAATCCGCCAGCATCTGGGATGAATGGTGAAAAGGGAAGTTGAAAAAAAGAATGCATGGTTACACCACCAGCATTGATTGCGGCTACACCCGTTGGCGCCACTACAGCAATTTGCTTGGGGCAATTTTCTCTTATATATTTTAGAAATGTTGTTTTGCCTGTACCCGCTTTTCCAGTAAGAAAAATATTCCTTGAGCTTTTGTTTACAAGCTCAGTCGCCAATCGAAACATCTCGTTATTAAGATCATACTCCATGTCGGTCA
>VBAS01000364.1 GCA_005882975.1 Bacteroidota bacterium
ATACAAATTCAGAAGAATTTGGGTATAAGAGTTTCTCAATTGTCGTCCATGTATTTGATGAATCTGGTTTGACTGAAACTTCAACTGATCGATTGTTATTACCAAAGAGTTCAGGCCGGTTCTCTACACCTATATATAGATTTCCTCCTCCATCTACATCATAAGCCCAAACCAACTCATTAAAAATAAACTCCCGCCCTGTTAATGAATCTTGCGGAGATGTTGATAATAATGAATCTTGTCGTGCTGCTGATAAATTAGTTGAGTAAGCTTTTTCTTTTTTGCAGGAAATAAGAAGCATCATGCAGATAAGAAAGACAAGTACAGAAAGGTTTACAATTGATTTCATAATCATACTATTTTAAAACTCCAGTTTCCAAACTTCTGAGGATTTAGATTCGTTCAAACCTTCCGCTATAAAAATTTTATTTCCCGAAGCAACGATTGACCTGGACGAACCAACTACAGTTGGCACGGAAAAATAAATATCACGAACGGACCATGCTTGTTTATTCATATCGTATACATCAATTGAATTTGATGAACCCAGAATGACTGAGAAAAAAATAACTGTATTATTTATTACAGTAGCATAAAAAGGATTGTGTGTTAATTGATGATAGACTCTCCCGCCGGTGTTTACATTGTAGATTTCAACAGTATTGTTTGAGATCAACTCGCCATCTGAATCAAATGAAGAACACCCCCCTGCCCAAAATATTTGATTAGCAGCCGCAATACTTGTATGATAATATCTCGGTTCACTCATTGTAATAGTTGACCATACATTCGACACAGCATCATATATGTCCACTTTATCTGATAAATCCCCTGAATCTCGTATTCCACCAGAAAAGAATATTTTATTCTGAATTGAAGTCGCAGAAATACCTGCTCTTGGCTCGCTCAGAATTGCGGTTGACCATATATTAGCTGATGTATCAAGAATGTCTATTTTGCTCCCGTAAGGTGTATATCCTCCTGCAAAAACAATTTTTTTCCCAACAGATCCTGAGGCAAGTCCTGCTCTGCCCGTATTTAATTCGGCAGTTGACCATGTATTTGCTGCAGCATCATAAATATCAATTCTTGAAGAGTTATTAATATAGCCGTCAACAAAATATATTTTGTTTCCAAGTGAAGTAGCTATCAGCCCTGCCCGGGGCATACTTAATTCAGCAGTTGACCACCTACGAGTCGTTGTATCATAAATATCGACTCCAGACGAAGCAATGAGCGATGGTCCTGTCTGTGTCGCACCACCTGCAAATAATATTTTATTTCCAGCAGTTGCGGCACACACATATTCTCGGGGAATTGATAGAGTGCCCAAAGGTATCGGTTGCTGATTATTGGCTCCCGCTGGAGGCGCTATAACTACAGGAGGCAGATAGTTTTCTTTTTTGCAAGAAGTAAAAAAGATAACCCCTATTATTAAACTACAAGCAAAAAATTTTAATACACTTTTCATGATAATATTTTTTAAAATGATCAGTATGTTATATTCAATGCGATGTTGCTACCATTGGGAATGAATATTGTATCCCTTCGCAAAAAATTCCCAAACCCAGACCACCCGTTGCCAGCATCATCTTCTCCTATATTAAACTGATTGGCTGTATTTCCAAATACGGGACAAAGAAATGTGGTGTCAATATGAGGCCGTAACCTTATGATATCTCCATTTTGATTGGAGGCGCAACAATTGTAAACTGTGTAATCGGTACCTTGTTGGGAAAATAGTCCGTTGACGGCAAAAATTATTCTGCAATCGCTACATGTACTTAACCCAAGACTGTCTTTCAGGTGAATAGTAACATATTTCTTTGGAAACAATTTTACTTCAAAGCTGTCACAGGGATAACCACTTTCCGGCGAATTATAAAATGATGTGCCGGTAGGAAATAATGTCACTGGAGAAAACAAGTAACCACTTCCTGGATTTCCCAAATTTATATTGAATACTGGTTCCCAATACCCCAGTTTCGTAAATGTCCGAAAAGCAACTTGATTCGCTTCAAACGAACACTCCCCATTCATATCGGTGTGTATAAGAATCGCTCGGTTGGCCCATACATTAACTGTTACATCGGTTAATGGGATGCCAGTGCCAAACTCAATAATTCTTGTTTTAATGATATGGGGTGAAGACGGAGGTGGAGGTGGAGGTGGAGGTGGAGGTGGAGGTGGAGGTATATTAATAAAAGGAGAACCTGGATCTTCTTTTTTACATCCTGTAAAACTTATACATGCTGTCAATATAAACAAAGCAGAATAATGAATTATCTTCTTCATGATCCTAAGGTTAGCTACTGTTGTTGTTTTTTTCAATGACAGTAGCGGTTAAATATCCATATTAAAAAAAATCTCTTTAATCTGTTAAAAACAAACTGAGTAAAAAATTACTTAATTAAAAATACAAAAATTATTTAATTAAAAATACCTTATCGATATCCTCATAATTTTTCATTTCGGTGAACAGGTATAGTATCGGTGTACATATCCTGATACTCCACGTCATCACCGTTCACCGTCGGTAAACTGCATTGCCCGAAAAGGCAACGACATTTACCTTTAATAAGAAGAGAGATTAGTTTTTTACAAAAGCGATTTTGTAATTTCATAGAGCAACTCTTTTGTTTGACACAACATGATTTTATATTCTCCGATCATCTCCGTCACCGGATAGCAAGACATGGCGCATTCTGGTTTGCCTGTTGGATATTTTTCATGATCTCTTTTTATATTCCCTTTTGCGTGTTTCCGGCATGGGATACAGAAAAATTCGCCGGTAATGTTGCAAGAATTGGTTTGTTAGAATGGTTGTGGCTGCGTCTATTTAACTCAACTATTACTTTTATTCCGCTGTTGGCGTTTGCCTATACTATTATTTATTTTGTATTGCCACGACATTTTTTCAATAAGAAAAATTTGGTTACTACAACCGCATTGTTTGCATGTGTGCTTGTACTTATTCTTTTAGCCCAGTATTTCAGTTGCTGGCTGGCAGCCTGGAATCTGGCCAGAGTAAATCCTGCCCGGAGAATGCCTACTTCTGCCGAAATCATAAATCATATTAGTAAGATCGTTTTATTTAATTATCCTGTTGTTACAGGTTTTGCTGTTATTATTAAAATGATGAAACGGGGCTGGTTGAAGCAACAAGAAACTCACCAGATCGCCCAGGAAAAAGCAACCGCCGAACTTCAATTATTAAAGGCGCAGATCCATCCGCATTTCCTTTTCAATACTTTGAACAATATTTATTTCTTTACACTAACCTCTCCTCAAAAAGCGCCGGAAATGCTTATTAAACTTTCCGATATTCTTCGATACTTAATAAATGAATGTAACCAGCCTCTTGTTCCGTTGGCAAAAGAATTAAAAATGATAGAAGATTATATGGCCCTTGAAAAAATACGTTATGGAGAGCATTTGAAAATGGAGCTCGAAATAAAAGGTGATCACAGCTATAAAATGATCCCACCTTTATTACTGATCCCATTGGTAGAAAATAGTTTCAAACACGGCACCAGTAAAGTGCTTACACACCCATGGGTTAGTCTCAATATCTCTGTAGAAGGGCAATACTTATATTTGGTATTGAGCAATAGCAGGCCTAATGAATTAACGCTTCCGCAACTTAACGGTCGCATTGGTTTGGCTAATGTAAAAAAGCGATTACAGTTACTATACCCCCAGGCATATGAGTTAAACATTGCGGAAGGCAAACATAGTTTTGAGGTCTTTATGAAAATCAAATTAGTGGAAGGCAATACAATTGTTATCGACAGGGAAGTCGAAACGGAAAACAACCAATATGCAGTGGCATGATCTTTTATTTTCCAACCAGGCTCCGCATCGCAATCGCCGGCATTTAATTTGTTGGCTATTGTGGTGGATCTATATTGTCTTCACCATCTTTGCTACAAAGGAGCTTCCTGGCGCCTTCAGTCAATACCAGCCGGGGTTAAATGAACTCGGCTACTTGCAGTATAGTCTTTTGGTTTTAATAAAATCTTTTTTTCTCTTACTTACTCATGTGCTTTTTTGTTATTCGATCATTTATATCTTATTACCTGGCTATTTATTGAAAAAAAAATATGGTTTCTTCATAACGAGTATACTCTTGGTATGCACCCTCATTATACCGGTCGTATATTTTTTATATACTTTAGTTTATCCATTTATTGACGATTTGTTTAATCTTCACTCAGCTAAGGAAAATAAAACTGTTCTTTGGGTAAGTATTGATGCCGGATTAATAAACGCCTTAAAAGTAACTCTCGTAGCAGCAGCCATTAACCTATTGAAACGATGGTGGCTGAAGCAAAAGGAAAAAGAAAAATTGGAAAGAGAAAAAATAAACGCTGATCTCCAACTTCTAAAAGCACAGATCCATCCTGCTTTTCTTTTCAGTACTCTCACTAATATTATAGTACATGCAAGGGCGGCTTCACCAATGGCGCCTGAAATGCTGATAAAGTTATCCGATCTTTTGAGTTATATGCTCTATGAATGTGATGCAGCAAAAGTGAAACTTGAAAAAGAGATATCGATGTTGAAAGAATATATCTCTCTTGAAAAAATAAGGCAAGGCGATAGATTAGAACTGACCTTTCAAATAAACGGTAAGTTGAATGGACAATTAATAAGCCCTTTATTATTGTTGCCTTTTATTGACAATAGTTTTTCGTATTGCAACAAGGAAAAGATGGAACATACATGGATGAACCTGGATATCACGATTCAAGATAGTTGCTTGTTCATGAAATTAATAACCGGAATGCCAACGGAACCCGGGGATACGCTGAATGATGATGAGTCTCTTATCAATGTGAAAAAACGTCTTCAGTTATTATATCCCGGCAAGCATGAATTAAGAATAAATACTGAGCAGGAACTATTAATGGTCTATTTAAATCTTAATTTAGAAGAGACTGAACAGCACGAGCCGACAGCGGTTGACATAACCAAACCTGCCTTGAATCATGCCTGAATCTAAAAAAATAAAATGCCTTGTAATAGATGACGAACTTCCTGCAAGGGAAATCCTAAAAAAACATATAGACGGTGTAGAAGCACTGGAGCTTTGCGGTACCTGTTCCAATGCCGTAGAAGCAATTTCTTTTTTAAAAGATAACAGGGTCGATCTTCTTTTTCTTGATATACAGATGCCACACTTATTAGGAACCAATTTTCTGAGAACCCTTAAAAACCCTCCGAAAGTTATTTTTACAACAGCTTACCGGAAATATGCGGTAGAAGGTTTTGAGCTGGATGCCGTTGATTTTTTATTGAAGCCTATCAACTTTGAACGATTTCTAAAAGCTGTAAATAAGATTTTGCAAGTAAATCTGCAAGGCAATGATGACATGGCAACGCTACCTGAAAACCATTCGGAAACCTTGCCTCCCTTTTTATATTTCCGTGCCAACCGCAAAATGGTAAAAGTGCAGTTCAATGATATTTTGTATATAGAAGGCTTGAATGATTATATCAAGATCATAACTGTTAATAAGACCATTATCACAAAACATTTGCTTGCATCATTGGAAGAAATGCTGCCGTCAAATGAATTTATCAGGATCCATAAGTCTTTTATTATTGCTATCAATAAAATTGAAAGTTTTAATGCTGACTCCGTGGAGATTGGAAAAAAAGAAATCCCGGTAGGAAGGTTATTCAAATTTAACCTGAATAAGATATTAAATTCAACAGCGGCTTCGCAAGCGATAAGCTCACATCCTTTGAAAAAAAATAATGGGGGCTCTCATTAGCCAGTTGTAAAAAAGAAATTCATGCTGCTGCTTTTAAAAATTGTGAGGCGCCTTCATTTTATTCTTTTTACTTTTTGTTCTGTAGCTTCTTTTGCACAAGATGGGATCATTAATGGAATAGTCAAAGACGGAGAAACAGTATTACAATCAGCTACGATCTCAATAGCGGACAAAACGATCGTTACAAATTCAAAAGGTGAGTTCTCCGTTACTTTAAAAGCCGGTACATATTCAATTATTATTACTTATGCGGGGTATAAAAAAAATGAACAATCTTTCACCTTGAATGCAGGAGAAACTAAAACGTTTCAATTTGATATGGTAAGAAATGAACAATTGGGTGAAGTAGTACTACTGGGTTCCCGTTCTTTTATTCAACGAAGCAATCTCAATACAGCTGTACCGGTAGACCGTATATCCTCAAAAGAATTAAAGCAAACCGGTCAGCCATCACTGATAGAAATGCTGAACTTTACAGCGCCATCTTTCAATACTTCCCGTCAGAATTTATCAGACCCGGTGACGCTTCGTGGACTCGACCCTGATCATTTGTTGATCTTATTGAATGGTACCCGTTATCCTAACCTCGCCAGTATAAATCCAGGTGCAATAAAAGGAACTTTGGGCCGGGGCTCTGTTACAAATGATCTGAATTCAATTCCTTTTTCTGCGATCGAAAAGATCGAGATACTCCGAGATGGCGCCTCTGCACAATATGGCTCAGATGCTATTGCAGGAGTAATGAATTTTGAATTGAAAAAATCGACAGGAAAAACATTTATTAACCTGGATCTTGGCCAACAATATAAAGGCGATGGGGAAAACTTTGTATTCGGCATCAATCGTGGATTTAGTTTTAATAAAAAAGGGTTCCTGAATTTATCAGGTGATTTTCGTTACAGAAGACCCACGTACAGAGGTGGAATATTTAATGGAACGGTATATAATAATTACCCTTCCAGTGCTACACATGCAGATAGTGTTAGAATCAAAATACAAGATGATGATTCAATTCGACAAAGGGGCTTCAATCGAAAGACACCAGTCAGTAATGATGGAAGCATTGAATTAAGTAGTTACGGGTTTTTAATAAATGGAGGATACCCCATTAACAGCAAAACTGAAATGTTCTGGACAGGTGCAGTAAATTATCGTCACCCGGTTTATCCGGGGGCGTATCGCTTTCCGAAAAGCACAAAACAAGTGAATACTGTCTTATACCCTGATGGTTTTAAACCCACAAACATTGTCAACACATGGAATTTATCAGGAATAGCAGGTGCGAGGGGTAAAACAAATAAAGAGTGGAATTGGGAATTGAACATAGTTTATGGAAAAAATTCCGGTCAAATAGACTTTACAA
>VBAS01000365.1 GCA_005882975.1 Bacteroidota bacterium
CTTTTCCGCAACGAAAACTTCGTACATCTCAGGAAGATATTTCTCGAATGCCGTAACGATATTTTTTACTTTCCAAATGAAAATACCTGCGTTCCAGAGAAAGTCTCCGCTTGCGATAAATGTTTGTGCTAATTCTGCATTCGGTTTTTCTGTAAACGTTTTTACTTTATAAATATCGGGCGCTGCTGCAGTTGTATCATGCTGGATATATCCATAGCCCGTATTGGGATATGTTGGTTTTATTCCCAAGGTTACAAATGCGTTGATATGGTTTACAAAATCCAGCGCCTTCTTTGATGTCTTAATAAATTCTGATGGTTCCGTTATCAAATGATCAGACGGGGCAACAATAAGACTTGCCTCGGGATCCTTTTTCAAAAGTTTGAAAGAAATATAAGCAACACACGGAGCCGTATTTTTTCTAGACGGCTCCCCAAGAATGTTTTCATCTTTGACATTCGGCAATTGTTCTTTCACGATTGGCACATACTCGGCTGATGTGATAATGAAAATATTCTCCTCGGGCACCAGTTTTTTATAGCGTTCAAAAGTTTGCTGAATTAAAGTTTTGCCCATATTCAGTATGTCAAGAAACTGTTTTGGATATGCGGTGCGGCTCATTGGCCAGAAACGACTGCCGATACCACCGGCCATAATCGCTACGTAATTATGTTTGCTACTCATGTCTTTTATATCAATCCTTCGCGGATCAGGTCATGCAAATGTATAAATCCAAGATATCTTCCATTTTCAACAACCACTAATTGGGTTATTGACCTTTTTCTCATCAGGTCCAGCGCATCAACGGCCAGTTCATCCGGCCCGATGAATTTGGGTGTTGCCGTCATTATATCTGCCGCCGTCACTCCATCCAAAGAAATATTTTTTTCAAGCATTCTTCTAAGATCCCCATCTGTAATTATTCCTAAAAGAATATTATTCCTGTCAACTACCGCTGTTGCGCCTAATCGTTTTGATGAAATTTCAACAATAACTTCTTTCAAGGACCCATCTTTTGCCAGTTTTGGTTTTTCGTTCTTTATATAAAGATCGGCTACCCGTAAATAAAGCTTTTTTCCAAGCGTTCCGCCTGGATGGAATTTTGCAAAATCATCGCTGTTAAATCCTTTCATCTCCATCAGGCAAATAGCTAATGCATCTCCCATTACAAGCTGTGCAGTTGTGCTGCTTGTTGGCGCAAGGTTATTTGGACAAGCTTCCTGACTTACCGTTGTATTTAATATGATCTCACATTGGCTGGCTAAATAAGAGTCGACACTTCCCACCATACCAATAAGAATATTCTTGAAGTTTTTAATTAACGGTACCAGCACTTTTATTTCCGGACTTTCGCCGCTTTTACTGATGATCATCACCACATCATCTTGTTGCACTATCCCAAGATCTCCATGAATAGCATCGGCCGCATGCATAAAAATTGAAGGTGTTCCCGTTGAATTAAGTGTAGCAACAATTTTTTGAGCAATGACGGCGCTTTTTCCAATCCCGCTTATCACCAGCCGTCCCTTGCAGTTAGTGATTGCGTTTATGGCATTTTCAAAATCATCATTTATATATTGAGATAATCCGCTGATGGATTGTGACTCTAAATCTATAGTCCTTAGCGCAATCTGTTTTAGTGAGGAGGTCATTTGAGGGGGCAAAATTATAGGATTTGATATGAAACCATATCAATACAGGATTATAGTTTAGGCTTTACCATTTTAGTAAGAAATCAAGCAAACTATTTTCGTAAATTCGCCCGGATCGTCTGTTGAGGGTATCTGATAGGAGCGTTTACCGGGATGAATGGAAAGAATATTCAATTATACCTTCTCCGCTAGAAAGTCCCGCCGCCACTCCATATAAATCGTACAGAAGCTGTCATTTGTGTAAAAATACCAACTTATAACAATGGTATTTTCTGTATCTTAATCAGCTATATTTTTAAAAACGACGATGAAAAGATTTGAGTAATGGCTACAGCATCAGCAAAAAAAACAGTTAAGGCAACAAACGGCAAACCCGCCTCTAAAAAGAAATTTGACCTTCACGAAGCACTTCATGAACATTTTGGTTTTGATAAATTCAAAGGCAACCAGGAAAAGATCATTGAGAATTTGCTTGCGGGAAAGGACACTTTTGTTATCAAACCTACAGGCGGTGGTAAAAGTTTGTGCTATCAATTGCCTGCATTGGTTAGCGAGGGGGTTGCAATTATTGTTTCTCCTCTCATTGCGTTAATGAAAAACCAGGTAGATCTTGTGCGCAGCTATAGCAACATAGATTCAGTCGCACATTTTTTAAATTCTACTCTTACAAAAAAAGAAATAAGAGAGGTACATGATGATCTGCTAACCGGCAAAACAAAAATGTTATACGTTGCGCCGGAAACATTAACCAAGCAGGAGAATCTTGAATTCTTTAGTGATCTTAAGATCTCATTCTTCGCGGTTGATGAGGCACATTGTATTTCTGAATGGGGTCATGATTTTCGTCCTGAATATCGTCGGTTAAGAGAGATGATGATCCAGATAAATCCCGACATTCCGATGATCGCCTTAACCGCGACAGCTACGCCAAAAGTTCAGAGCGATATCGTTGAAAATCTTAACCTCCGTGATCCGAAGATCTTTATTTCTTCATTTAACCGGCCGAATCTTTATTATGAAATAATTCCAAAGATCAACAAAGATGATACGCTGAAGATGATGGCGAAGTTCATCGTGCAGAATAAAGGCAAAAGCGGTATCATTTATACGACGAATAGAAAAACGACGGAAGAGCTTGCGGATATGCTGACGGCAAATGGCATTAAGGCTGTTGCCTATCATGCAGGATTTGATAGTAAACTAAGATCCGACAGGCAAGATCAGTTTATGAATGAAGACGTGCAAGTGATCGTTGCCACTATTGCATTCGGAATGGGAATTGATAAGCCGGACATCCGTTACGTAATTCACTATAATATTCCAAAGAGTATTGAAAATTATTACCAGGAAACTGGCCGGGCGGGTCGCGATGGCATGGAAGGAAAATGCATTCTTTATTATTCTCATAAAGACGTCGCAAAACTGGAACACCTGATGCGTGATAAACCACTTAGCGAAAGAGAAGTGGGAAATCAATTGATAAGTGAAACAGTGGCGTTTGCAGAAAGTGGCGTTTGCCGTAGAAAAATTTTACTAAGCTATTTCGGAG
>VBAS01000360.1:0-1930 GCA_005882975.1 Bacteroidota bacterium
TAAGAGCTGCACGTATTAATGGATATGTGCCTCTAGTTCTTACCGGCAGTGCATTGACGAATGCGATACAGGCAGAAAGGAGAAAAGAATTGATCTGTGAAGGTCATCGATTTTTTGATCTTAAAAGAACTACCCGTACTGTTAGCAGAGCTAATTGTACAAGCTTTTGCACATTAGCATCCAATAGGAGAGAATGGACATGGCCTATTCCTCAACCTGAAATAGATGCCAATAAAAATTTTAACCATTATCCTGGCGGGTTCGTTCATAATAGCATCGTGTAAAAAAGTAATAGAAGCGAATCCTCAATTTAGCCTTGAAGGAAAAGATTTAAAAACGATAGAAGATTATGAATTTGCTTTAACAGGAGCATATGCATCATTTCGAAGCACCAGTTACTATGGCGCTACTGCAGCAGCATCAAATGCACTCCGGATCCGCTAAAAAAGTTTTCTCATGTTAAGGGTCAATGAGACCTGAAGCATACGCAGGTGGCTTTCCAGTCAGCCTGCTTTTTTCTTTTATAAAGATAGGAATTAATTAATCTAAAAAAGTTTGATGGAGATTTTCCAGAAAATTTTTTACCTGGATCAATCAATCGTTTGTTTTAAATGATAGATTTATTTAATCAATTCATTTTTATTTGCCAGAGCCGGTACAAATAATAAGTGCCCCAGGAATTAGAAATACTTACTAAATAAGGATCGGTTACTTTTTTCAACAGTTTAATATGATAATAATTTATTGAGTCGGCAGGTAATTCGTATATAGTTATATAAAAATA
The DNA here is from genome assembly GCA_005882975.1 of Bacteroidota bacterium. GTDB lineage: Bacteria > Bacteroidota > Bacteroidia > Chitinophagales > Chitinophagaceae > VBAS01. The sequence goes on from VBAS01000360.1 coordinate 785, forward strand.
TCTTCGGTAGTTTTTAAATTTATTTGGAAGATCCGCGACATTCTGCATAATCAGGCAGCTTCCTGATTTTAAAAAAATGATCCCCTATATCAATTCCATTTCCTTTATAGTTAATCCGACAGAACCTGCGTCAATTATCACCACCTTTTTTCTTTTCCATATAATAATTGCACAATATAGTTACATGGTTTTTTACATTTTAATTTATTCATTAAAGCGCCATATCTTTTTTAATATCTTCAATATCTATTTCCCTTAAAAGGTTTTATCTTCAATCTCTAACCATAATCATTCTTTAACTAACGATTCATTATGAAAAAAATATTGCTAGCAATATGCGTTCTTAGTAATACCATGCTTTTTTCCCAGCCTGCAACAGAAAATTATCCTGTTGACTCCGCTAGTGTAGAACATGCTGGTGTGCCTAAAGGAGAAGTAATGCATTTTACTTTTGATCAGTCAAAAATTTTTACCGGCACTTGGCGTGAGTATTGGATCTATGTTCCTGCACAATACAAACCTGACAAACCTGCCTGCGTTTATGTGAACCAGGACGGCATACAATGGAAAGCGCCGACTGTTTTTGATAACCTGATTTATAAAAATGAAATGCCAGTAACGATAGGTGTATTTGTAACACCCGGAAAAGTAATGGCTGATAGTGGTTCCAATGCATTGAATCGTTTTAACCGGAGCTTTGAATATGATGGATTGGGTGATGCTTATGCAAAATTTATTCTCAATGAAATTTTACCAGAAGTAGAAAAGAAAAAAACAAGTGATGGCCGTGCTATTCATTTATCAAAAAATGGAAATGATAGGGCAATAGGTGGATCGAGCAGCGGAGCGATCTGTGCATTTACGGCAGCATGGGAACATCCCGAAGAATTTTCAAGAGTGTTCAGCGCTATCGGCACTTACACTGCTTTGCGTGGTGGTGATCGTTATCCTGCTCTTATTCGTAAATATGAACCAAAACCGATTCGTGTTTTTTTGCAGGATGGTTCAAATGATCTCAATAATAATTTTGACGATTGGTGGAAGGCGAATGAAAGAATGGAAAGAGCATTGACATTTTCCGGTTATGAAGTAAATCATGCATGGGGTGAAGGTGGACATAATGGTAATATGGGTACTGCTGTTTTC
>VBAS01000360.1:1967-2513 GCA_005882975.1 Bacteroidota bacterium
CTTCTTATCCCGGGTGAAGATTGGGAAATGGTAGGAGAGGGTTATCAATTTACAGAAGGAACCGGAGCCAATGCTGCCGGCGAAATGTATTACCAGGATATTCCACCTTCTAAAACTTATAAAGTGGGATTAGATGGAAAACTGATTACAATGACTGTTGACGCTAAAAGAGCCAGTGGAACAAGCTTTGGTCCTGATGGTAAAAGATATACAGCAGCAGGTGGCACTAAACAAATTTTAAGTTATGATAAAAATGAAAAAGAAACAGTAATTGCCGATAGCATTGCTGGTAATGATCTTGTTGTAGCAAATAATGGAAATATTTATGTAACCGTACCCGATGGCTCAACTACAAATGGTAAACTTTTTTTGATTCGACCCAATGGTGAAAAAATAGAAGTGGATAAAGGATTAAAATTTCCAAATGGAGTTGCGCTTTCGCCTGATCAAACACAATTGTATGCTACAGAATCTGCTTCACACTGGGTCTGGGCTTATAAAATAAAAAATGATGGGACGTTAACCTATAAACAACGGTTTGGCTGG
>VBAS01000360.1:2652-5960 GCA_005882975.1 Bacteroidota bacterium
TTCGAAGGGGCAGTCTTCAAACATCTATTTTGCAGGCCCTGATTTTAATATTATCTATGTAACCGCAGTGGATAAAGTATTTCGCCGTAAACTGAAAACACGTGGAGCAAATAGTTTTGATAAGCCAATTAAGGCCGGTAATCCGAGGATGTAATTGAAGCTTTCCATTTTTATTTACAAAATACAGTGGCTATAAAGATTCACTTCCCAATTGGGAACAAAAGGGAGCAATAAGGAACAATAGAGACGTGTAGCATGAACTAAGTACGGCTTTGATACGGCTTATCTATGGCTCATCCATGGAGTATCTATGAGACTATGCCAAGGCCTTTGGGGAAATATTATTAATAGAAGGGAACAGTTATATTGATACAGTAGTTTGAATCAACCCCCAATTCGAAACTTCACGGTGTATAGGAATTTGTAATTGGTAAAATAAACAAGTTTTACAGGCGAATAACTTTCTTAACCTTCATTATTCTTAAGCTATTCAACGTTTTATTTACTTCCTGTTTCTTTTGTTCTACTTCCTTTAATGTAATATCTGTATCAGGAATTCCGGTAAGTTCATTTGCTGAAAGTTCTTCCTGTACACGGTTCAATTGGGATGCCTCAGCATTTAATACTGTTTTTAAACTATCAAGAGTAATTTGAGCAATAGCTGTACGAAGTTGAGTATTAACCTGGTCCCAATCGATTTTATCATAAGCAATGCGCAGGTTATTTTCTAATTTTTCCCAGTTTAATTTATCGATTTGGGCTTTATAAGCGGACTTCAATTGCTCTTTCTGATTTTGCGTGTAAACCTCAGCAATCTTTTTCTCCAGGGCTTTCCATTGCACATTTTCAATTACCTTTTTTGAACCTTCAATTGCTTTTTGCACCTGTACTTCCTGGTATTTTTTTAATAAGGGAACAACTACAGGAGCGTAGTTCACATAAACATAATCAGCAACAGGAGTATAATTATTCAATTTGACAATCCCGGTTGCCGGTGCAGGCTTATTATTTAATTTCTTAGCAGCTTTATTGTTCTTTGCATGATTTATTACAGATGGTGTCGTGCTTTCATCAGGCTTTGATTCATCCATAGTTTGAAATGATTCTTCAGGCTTATCATTTGTAAAGAAATAAAAAGGGGATGATATCTGTGTAAATGCAACTGATTTATCGTTTTCACCTGGTTTACTCATAATGAGCATTGCATTTATTCCTATCACACAAAGCAAGGCAGCAAATAAGCCTGCAATACGATTAAAAGAAAAGGCTGACTTTTTATGAATGCCGAGGATCAATTCAATTCTGTGTAGTAAATCATTCTTTTTACCCAATGCAGCAATTACAAATGGTCTTGACACCCGGTTGCTTTTTTCAAGTATCAATAAGGCAGTTGCATATTCATGTGAATCATATTGAAACTGCATTACCATTTCATCACAACTTTTCTCTCTTTCTCTTTCAATGGTTTTTACAAACGCTTTTACAAAAGGATTGTAATAAAGAATGGTTTGGATAAAATTGATAATAAGATTTATTAAATAATCATATCGTTTGATATGCGAAAGTTCATGCAATAACACGGCTTCAATCTGCTTGGTAGATAAATGATTAATAGCAGCCAATGGAATCAATATTACCGGCTTCAAATAACCAATAGTAACAGGAGATGATACAAATTCAGATATCCAGATATGTACAGGTTTTTTGATGCCAAGCTGCGAAGCTACTTTTCTTATAAAAATTTTCCATTGCACATCTGCTTTTGCTAAACCATTATTTCTGATCGTTTGTACGTAACGATAATTTCTTATAAAATGCAAAACAGGTAAAACGAGTAATACAAGATAAATTACTGAGGCAATGGGCAATGTTTTATTTAACCAGCTATTTAATTGCTCATTGCCTGCTGCATTAATAAAAACAGAAGAGATAGCAATATCATCTGCCTTATAACTGGAATAAATTGAAATGAACGTATAGACAAACCACACAAAGCCTGTGATCAGCAGCGAAGCAGCTAACGAACTTTTTGTTGATGATCTTGCATTTTTTAAAACCGCAATGACCGATTGGTAGATCACCCATAATAGCGCCATTTGCCAAAGGCTATTAAGGACGGCCCATCCTAACGCCTGAAGAAAATTTGTTTCTCCCATGTCGATGGTCTTTGTGTTTATTGTTTTTTAAGACTGTCAAGTAAGGCTTGGATCTTTTCTAACTCTTCCGCACTTGCCTTATGGTTGCCTTCACCCAACGCTTGTATCACTAATTGGGTAGAAGAGCCGCCAAATAATGAATCGATCATTTTTCCCAACAAATGTCTTTGTGTTTTTTCTTTATTAACTGCGGCCTGGTATACATGGGTACGCATTGAATCATCTCTTCTTACTATGCCTTTTTCATTCATGATCTGCATCAGCTTTAATGTAGTAGTATATCCCACATCTTTTACCTGTGCAAGCTCTTCGTGTACTTCACGTACAGTAGCAACACCTCTTGTCCATAGGATCTGTAATATCTCTAATTCACTTTCTGTAGGTTTTATAGTTTTTACGGCTGACATAGAATGTAATTTAGTTGCCCGAATATACGACTTTTTTCGTATAATAAACAAACAAACCTATTTTTAATATTTTTTAACAGCTTTTAATATTGTGACGTAAGTAAAAAAGAAAAGTTACAGGAAGGATTTATCCAACTATTATAATAACCATAAAATAATAAGCCCCCCTGTAGAAACAGCGGGACTTAAGTAATGGTTCTGATTAAGCTTTTGACTTATTTTATATAAACCGTATTATCGGCTTTAGTAATTTTTGGTGATACAATTATAGTGTTTTCTTTTACAATATTTTCAGATTTTTTTGTTTGATTAGAGAAAATTGTTGCCAGGGTAGGGGCAATTACTAATGAAACGATTGACATCAGTTTTATAAGAATATTCATCGATGGGCCAGAAGTGTCTTTAAATGGATCACCTACAGTATCGCCAGTCACAGAAGCCTTATGCGGCTCAGATCCTTTGTAATACATCTTACCATTTATATCGACACCTTTTTCAAAACTCTTTTTAGCATTATCCCATGCTCCGCCGGCATTATTCTGAAACATTCCCATCAATACACCACTTACAGTTGCACCGGCAAGAAAACCACCCAATGCTTCAGGTCCTAAAAGAAAACCCATGATCAATGGAGAAATGATTGCAATAGCCCCAGGCAACATCATTTTTTTAATAGAAGCTTCCGTTGAAATAGCAACGCATTTTTCATATTCAGGCTTGCCTGTTCCTTCCATTATACCGGGAA
>VBAS01000361.1 GCA_005882975.1 Bacteroidota bacterium
TTGCTTGGCCGTAACTTTTAAATCGATTATTTATTCAATTCTCTATTTATCATTTCCACCAGTGCTTTGTTACTGTTGTACATTATTCTCAGCCTGCGCAGGTTTGACTGAGCCTGTGCCATATAACTCACATAAAATGTAATTAATTGTCGTCTTTGTTCTTCTGTCAATTTTTGAAAGGGTTTCATAACAGGAACATGACTAAGAAAGTCGAATGAAGAACTTGTGTCAGCGGGAATATAATCATGTAGATCTTCAAGCTTGCCAATTTCGAAGGTGTTTTTTATTAAACCATCCGTAATTTCATTGTTGTATGCTTTTGCGAAATCAATTTGGTTTTTGTACGAGGCAATACTGTCGCGGAGATTAACATTTGTAATATATCTCAATGCACCGGAACTCACCATCTGTTCATATGAAGAAGTATTGAAAGGAATATTTATAATTCCTTTAGCCCTGTAGGCGGAATTCCCCAAGTAATCAAGCATTTTATTTTCTTCGCCATTATTGTATATCTCTACAATGGAATCACAAACGATGAGTTTGTCTTTAAATCTGTTTTCAAAGTTTATAAGTTGTTGTTGTTGTTGCAGCAATTCGTTGTGATAGGTTTCCAGGAATCGTTTTGCATTTTTTTCTTCAGTAATATGTTCTCTAATATTCTCTGCAATAAATCCCATTGTTACTGCAAGAAATATCATTAAGAACTCAAGAAAATATTCTTTCCAGTGTTTCTTTTTGTGATGAAGATTTGGATGATGATGTACTTCCATATTTTCAGTTTCTTGTTTTGGGATTACTGTGTCTGTTTCATTGATAGAAATAGCTTCTTCCATAAGATTTTCCAATTGAGGGTCAGTCAGATTATCTAAAGTCTCGTCATCTGAATTGTCAGCCATTAATATTTTTTGTTAATTGGTTAAATTATTAGAGTGCCCAACTGCATGACGCACAGCGTTCGAGTATTTGCGAATGCCGGGCATTCATTGAACGTCCTGCCCGGTACAAATGCCCAATTTAAATATGCTATTGAAGTTATGAACTAAAGCTGAAAATTGAATGTCGAGCCCGAACCACTGTTGATGCATCTATATAGCTGATGTACATTGTCCCGCGCCGCTTTTGCAAATACTTTTGTTCGCAGTAGTTTTGCCGATTAGAATAGAGAAACAAATAGTTCCGCTAAAATTTTCCAGGAGTTATTCGTTTTTTTCCACATAGCACTATAGTTCCCTCCATTACTATATGAGTTAAATGCTTTCCAGGTACCCGTCTCCCACGCAAGTGTATCATTACTGCTAATCGTGATTTCAGTTGGAACTCTTATAAAATTGACTTTGGGATTGTCATTAAATAATTTTCTCCAAGCTGCAACTATAGTGTCTTTTCCAGTGAAGTGAGAAGAATTTCCTCGTATTAGTACAAGGTCATCAAGCCAATATTTTGACATGCCATCTATATCATGTTTTGCAAGGGCTTCATTTCCTTAAAGATTTTATAAGGGTCACATCTTCGCTTGCGGAAATGTCAACTGTAACATAAAAAAGAAACAGAATAACAATTTGATTCTTTTCATAAAATAAATTTAGAAATGGCTGGCTTTAAATTGCTGCTAACGGCCAGGGCTTTCCGCTGTGCTGATATTCTCTGGTCCTTCAGCCTGAACAGAGGCCGATTGAAAATCTGATGTTGAAGTTAAGATATACAGTTGAGATTTATTCGTTCAGCCCGGACTGCAGCTGATAAGCGATATGACGATAGGATATATTCTTCAGCCAGCATAGAAGAAAACCCCATGTTGGCGGCTGGGCTACTGTTTAGGCGAAGATGGGTCGTGTCAAGTATCGCAGTCATTTTATTCATCGCTTGCTTTACTTCAAAAAATAAAGTCCAGAAGTTTCAAGTCAGGCAGTGGTTTGTGATTTACAATTGCCAATGCGCCGCCTGATAAAAATCAACAACAGTCATGAAGAACACGGTCATGAACGATTACAAATGTCATCCATAACACGACTAGGATTGATAGCAAATTAATAATTGTAAGTGTTGTGTAATAATTTCTCTGAAAATCACTGGACTTGCTGATAATTTTTTTAGCATAAAACTTAGAAGCAATTGGAATTAGAGCCACTAACAATAACACAATAATCCCCGGATAAAGACCAGTGATTGCAACACCAATAATGCTTAGTACTGCTACCGTAACGGCTAATACCATTGATATGGAGGTAACAACGCTAAATGTTTTCGCTTCCATCTTGATAATAATTTAAGATTTAATAATTATTTGAGAACTCAAAAATATAAAAAGTACTTTGAATTACAAAGTGAAATTAAAATACTTTTTTTGTCAAGCCCTTAGCCCAGCGATATTTAGTAGATAAATTTTGCAATGTTTAAGTTGTCACATGACTGTCCACTGAACTGAAGATGAAACAAGGTGAAGCTGAAGCGGTGTCGTCTGTCAATGTTGATTTCATGCAGTCGGTTCAAAGTTAGCACTGTCCTCAAGCCTTGCAGCAATACCAATGTTGGCTGTAGTACTAATCACGGAGCGATGCCTCAACCCCATATCGTATTGCTGCTTCAAGTCTATCAATGTCTATGCCCTTTAGAGTTTTAAACCTAATGCAATACCCGCTCACGCTCGCCTTGCCCATTTTTTTTCCATAGGTTTGGGCTAAGTAAGTCTTATCTTTTATACCAAGGATATAGACAGAGATTCCGGTTTTGTTTGCGCTCATACCAATTTGATAAAACTCTCTGGTTTTTCCATCAGCATATTTTATGGTGTGAAATCCATATCCTATATTAGGATTAGAAACAGTTTTATTTTCACTGTTTTTACCATCAAGGAACCATAATTTACATCCCGGTAATACCTGAAGTATGAACCTGTGCAACTCTTGCATGTCACTACGTTTTGGTTCCGGCTGGCTGCTAATATACTCTTTGATTTGTTCTTGTACGTTCATATAAAAAATTAAGTTACGGATTACTTAGCTTGCTAAGTCTGTTTGATAACGCAAAATTGTAAATGTCCTTCAAGTTGGTCTATTTGTATTAAACTAACTCGTGAATAAACTCTTTTCTGCCCTCGCTTACAAACTCAAAGGTCAGCATTGAGTAGTCAAAAAATGTTCGTTCAATGCACAAAAGTTTCAAGTTTGCAGGCAGCCCAAGCATTACAGCCAACGTTGACGCAGTGCCGAAGTGCCGGAATAGAATTCCTTAGCTTGGCCGCGGCGTAACTTTTATTTATTTACGGCGCGGTACTAAAGTACAATAGAATTCAAAAAGATGAGACCATATTGTGTCGCCGGCATTTCGGCAATGCAAGTTATAAGCCGTTTTTCTTTCGAGAAATTATGATGAGATCAGTTACTTCTTTACCATTGCTCATGGTAGATACTATCCTGGATACCTCCTCAATTTTGAAGTTGCAACTTGTCAACACGTTGATCAAGTAATCCTTTTCATAGTAATGCATATAAATTTGATCTCCCTTGCTGCCTGTCTCATAACCAGACTTGTTGTAATCATTCTCCATTGTACTTATGTAACAAACACCTTGATCACTAAGTAAGGCGCTTATATCATTTACCAGTTTGTGCGTTTCCTCTTTGGAAAGATAGGGCAAACAAAAAGCACTTACCACTGCATCAAATTTCTCAGTTAAACTTGAAATGGACCTGCAGTCCATAACTTTAAAAGTGGCGTTGGGATTGTTGCATCTTGCAAGTGATATCATGTTGGTGGCCAAGTCGATTCCCAGCACAATCAAATTTGGCTTTTCCCTTAAAAGGTACTTCGTAACATTTCCAGGCCCGCAAGCTACGTCTAATACTTTCGCATTCTCTTTGTTAATAAAATTGCAGAACGTTTTCAGTGTGCCTTTGTACAAACTCACATCCATGAACTTCCCCTGATACTCATGAGCATACTTATTAAAGATCACGGCTGCTTCTATGCTCTTATCATCGGAGAGTTCCATAAAAATGGCTTATAACGGGCAGGTATTTCCGAAGTGGGGAATTTGGAATACGTCAGCCCT
>VBAS01000362.1 GCA_005882975.1 Bacteroidota bacterium
TCAATTCGACATTTATTCTGTAACACCTAACTTCTGCATCACTTCATTACTTACACCAGTGGTTGAATAGCCACCATCATGAAACAGGTTTTGCATTGTTACCATTCTCGTAAGATCAGAAAAAAGAGTAATGCAATAATTAGCACAATCTTCCGCCGTTGCATTGCCAAGTGGTGCAATTGAATTTGCATAATCAAAGAAATCTCCGAAACCTTTTATGCCTGTACCGGCTGTTGTTTTTGTTGGTGATTGAGATACGGTATTGATACGAACTTTCTTTTCAACTCCATAATGATAGCCGAAACTGCGGGCAATGGATTCGAGCATTGCTTTTATATCTGCCATATCTGTATAAAAAGGATAGGTCCTTTGTGCCGCCATATAAGTCAAGGCTACCACACTTCCCCATTCATTTATTGCATCTAATTTTCTTGCTACTGCTAACATTTTATGAAAAGACATTGCTGATACATCAATTCCTTTCATGAAGTAATCGTAATTAGATTCTGTATAAGGAATTTTTTTCCGGATGTTCACACTCATGCCGATCGAGTGAAGCACAAAGTCGATCTTTCCGCCTAGCACCTCTTGCGATTTAGTAAAAAGATTTGTGAGCTCGTCAACATTCGTCGCATCTGCAGGAATTATCTCAGACTTTGTTTTCTCCGCCAGTTTATTGATTTCCCCCATTCTCATAGCTATCGGCGCATTGGTTAATACAAAAGTTGCGCCTTCTTCATATGCTTTTTCAGCTACTTTCCATGCAATAGAATTAGCGTCCAACGCACCGGTGATAATTCCTCTTTTTCCTTTTAAAAGATTATATGCCATAGCAATTTGTTTTGTGGCGGTAAATGTAAGAAGTTATTTAATTAGCTCGGCGGGGTAAAGCTTTCCAATAAACAATACCATAAAAAATGATACAACAAAAACAGCGATCAATACAGATAAGAAATAAAAAAGCAATCTCCCAAATGATTGCTTTGGTTTGATTATTTTCTGCAACCAGCTATTCAGGAAATAGCCAAAGAACATAAAGCCAATGATCAATAGAAGAACAATTGCAGATTTCATTTATATAAAAAAATTTCGAAGCCAGTGACACTAAGCCCCTTTTAGGGGGTTAATTACCTACCATCTCTCTAGCATTCTCCATCGCAGCGGCTGTTGGTTTTTCCCCGCTGAGCATTTTAGCAATAGCTGTTATTCTTTCATCTTTGTTCAGCAAGCGGATATTGGTTTTCACTTCATCTTTTGCAATCTCCTTATAAACGAAGAAATGAGCATTTGCTTTACCTGCTATTTGCGGCTGGTGGGTGATACAAATAACCTGGCGGTTATCTGCAAGGTCTTTCATGATAATTCCGACCTGTCTTGCGGCCTCACCAGAAATGCCTGTATCAATTTCATCAAATATTAATGTAGGCATGTCCAGTTTTTGTGCCACTAATGATTTTATACAAAGCATTAACCTGCTAAGCTCACCGCCACTCGCTACTTTCCTTACAGGCAAAAATTGTTTGCTGCGATTAGCATCAAATAAAAAATCAATGCTATTTTTTCCATACGAATTCAATTCATCTTCATCCTTTATCTCAACCTTGATCTTTGCATTTGGCATTCCTACCTGCGCAAGCAATTTGTTTACTTTTTCTTCAAGTGGTTTGACCTGTTTTTTTCTTTCCTCTGAAATCTCATTTGCCAAGTCCAGTGCTTTCTTATAAGCTGTTGACAATTACTTTTCTTTTTGCTGAATACTATCCTCTATATTTAAAACTGACTGTAATTTTTCCTGGAGTTGGTTTTGAATTGTTAGCAATTCATGGGTGGTTTTTACTCCATGTTTCTTCATCAGCTTATACCCCAACGAAAGCCGGTCATTTAATTGTTCAATTTTTTCCGGACTGAAATTAATATGATCACTAATACTATTCAGGTCACCGGCAACATCTTGTAGTTCTAATTGCGCAGATTGTAATCTTTTTATCAGCTCGGGAAGTTGCGGATGAAATGAAGAGTAAACCTGTAATTGATTTGATAAAACTTTTAATTGATTTACTAAGGGACTTTCACTTTCCTTCAGTTCAAAATAAACTTTTGATAAAGCACTTTTAATTCCTTCAGAATTGTTCAGCATTTTCAATTCAGCATCTGTTTCCTCCAGTTCATTTTCACGAAAACCTGCTTCATCAAGTTCAGTAAACTGGAATCGATTATAATCAGCTTCCTTATCGAATTGATTTTTTTGATTTCTCAGATCATCAAGTTCCTGTTGAATTCTTTTCCATTCACTATAAATGATCCTGTATTCTCCAATAATGTTTTTATTACTTGCCAGGGCATCAACTACTTCCCGTTGAAAATCATTTTCCCCTAACTGCAAAGCATCAAATTGCTGGTGAAGATCTACAAGCAGGCTGCTTAGTTCTCTTAACTGTTCAAGATTTACAGGCGTATCATTTATAAATGCCCTTGATTTCCCATTTACTGCAATCTCTCTTCGTAAAACCAATTCTTCTTCGCCATCAAGTTCATTGGTTTTTAAAAAAGTTTTTACGCCAGCTTTATTATCGGTTTTAAAAACCCCTTCCACAATGCACTTCTTTTCTTTATTCACCAATGCAGAAGAATCCGCTCTGTCACCTAGTATCAATCCTAATGCACCCATGATGATGGATTTTCCGGCGCCAGTCTCGCCTGTCACTACATTCATTCCTCGA
>VBAS01000363.1 GCA_005882975.1 Bacteroidota bacterium
AACAAAAAACCCCGCTTGGATAAACCAAGACGGGGTAAAAAAAAATCTATTTGTAAATTATTTTATTTCAACTGATGCGTGAAGATCGTTATCAACCAACACACGACCGCAGTTTTCGCAAACCATGATCTTTTTATGCTGGCGTATCTCACTTTGTTTTTGAGGAGGGATCGCATAAAAGCAACCACCGCAAGCATCTCTTTCTACTTGTACAACAGCAAGGCCGTTGCGATAGCTGTGACGGATCTTAGTATAGCTGGTGAGCAAACGTGGATCAACTGATTCTTTTGCTTCAGCAGCCATTTTATTGAAATGCTTTTCTTCTTTTTCTGTAGAAGCAATGATCTTTTCAAGCTCTTCCTTCTTTGTATTCAGGATACCTTCTTTAGCTCCAATTGTTTTTTTAGCTTTCTCAAGCAATACTGCTTTTTCAGAGA
>VBAS01000375.1 GCA_005882975.1 Bacteroidota bacterium
CACCCAGTGTATCGAACATAAAAAAATCACATACTTCCGTATAAGATTGTGTCATATGTTGTATGCTGTCGTTATCGCTGAGTCGAAATGCTTTGATCACCGAAATATAATCAGCGATCTTATCACAGAACTTAGGACTTTCATCTCCGTGCAGCTGCACCATATCTAACCGATAAACTTCTACCGTTTTCATCAATTCCTCATAGGTAGGATTTACAAACACTCCCACTTTAATTATTTTGCCTTTGATCTGTCGCATTTTTTCAGGGCCTATTTTCTGAACCATATACCGCGGCGATCTCGGGTAAAAAATAAACCCGGCAAATGTTACTCCCAATTCATCCAGGGCATTTACCTGTTGAGGCAATGTGTTTCCACAAACTTTAATCTTCATGTGCTTTTGCTTTTAATTGTTTTACGAATTCAGCAAAAGCAATCGTTGGGTTAGTGACTTTCATGAAATTTTCTCCAATTAGAAAACCCTGGAAGCCATGTTTCTTAAAAAGTAAAATATCATTAACGCTGCTGATCCCGCTTTCCGCAATTTTAAATTTAGGAAAAGGTATCCTTTCAGCCATACGCAAACTTCTTTCAATATCCACATCAAAAGTCTTCAGGTTGCGGTTATTTATACCAATAACACTTGTTTCATCACAAATATGCTCCAACTCTTCCTCAGCATGAAGTTCCAATAAAACTTCCAGTCCCAGGTTTTTTGCAAAAGATGCCAGCCGTTTAACTTCAGCGATCGTTAAACATGCAGCGATCAGCAATATTACATCAGCGCCTATCGACTTAGCTTCAATCAACTGGTATTCATCAATAATAAAATCTTTTCTTAAGATCGGTATCTCGTTTACCCTTGCTTTGATCAGGTCTTCATCGCTTCCACCAAAAAAATGTTCATCAGTTAATACAGATAAACAGGAAGCTCCATACTCGGTATAACCTTTTGTCACCTCTAATACATCAACATCAGGATTTATAACGCCTTTCGATGGTGATCTTCTTTTAAATTCAGTAATTATCCCGGTTTTTGATTTATCAAGTAAAAAGTCTTTTAGTGGCAATACCGTCCTTGAAAACAATTCCCGTTTTTCAAGTTCAGTCGTTTTTACTTTTGACTTTTTGCTTTTGACTTCTTCCCTTTTATACTCAATTATTTCTTCAAGGATATTCATTACTGCAAACTGATTAATTTATCAAGTGATTTTTTTGCTTTCCCACTTTCCAAACTTTCAATCGCTGCATTAAATGCATTATCATAAGTTTTATAATTGCCTGTGCAATGTAATGCCATTGCTGCATTGGCAAGCACAACCGCATTCTGCGCCCATGTTCCATCTCCTTTTAATATCTTTAGAAAGATCTTTGCTGCTTCCTCTACTGTGCTGCCACCCTGTATATCATTAGGCTCCACCATTCTCTTTCCAAGTTGCTCGGGAGTCTTTACTTTTTCTCCCTCATTGGTAATCACTTTTGTATCATTGGTCAAAGAGATCTCATCATACCCATCAAGGCTGTGAATGATAGTGAATGATTTTTCCGTTTGTTGTAAAAGGTAATTGTATATTCTCGCCATTTCAAGACTGAACACACCCACCAATTGGTATTTCGGATGTGAAGGATTCACCATTGGGCCAAGCATATTGAAAAAAGTCCTCATTGCAAGATTCTTCCTGATCGGTCCAACAGTTTTCAATGCCGGATGAAATAATGGGGCATGAAGAAAACAAATATTTGCTTCATTAATTTCTTTTTTCAATCTGTCATTATCATTTTTGAATTTGTAGCCCATTTGTTCAATCACATTCGATGCTCCGCTAATAGATGAGGCTCCATAGTTACCGTGCTTGGCAACTTTTTGCCCTGTTCCTGCCACAATAAAACAGCTTAGTGTAGAAATATTAAAAGTATTCTTTCCGTCGCCACCAGTGCCAACAATATCTATTGTATCATATTCGCTAAAGTCAACAGGCACACAAAGCTCAAGCAAGGCATCACGAAAACCTTGTAACTCATCAATGGTAATGCTACGCATCAAATACACCGTCATAAAAGCAGTTATTTCATGTTCGTTGTAAACACCTTTTCCGATATTAACAAGAACTTCTTTCGCCATTTCTCTTGAAAGCGTCTTATGCTCAAACAAGTATTGTAATATTTTTTTCATCTTAACTGTAATTATTTCTTTAACCAAT
>VBAS01000376.1 GCA_005882975.1 Bacteroidota bacterium
CCTATTGGCGCTTTTATCGCAATACCAGTTGCAGAGACGGTTTTAGCTCTCCTGGCCTGGTATTATTTCAAAAAGGGGAAATGGAAAGAAGTAAAAATTTAAAGACCTCTCCCTCATTCCCTCTTCGAAGGAGAGGGAGGCCAAGCTTCTCATTAATTTCAGTTTTTGTAATAACAAATCAGTGACATAATCATATTCGGCTTTGATATATGAATAATGTGGTAGAGTAAATGCCAGGTTTGGTAATACTGTACCGCCCCTTTTCCATCAGAGAAAGCGAAAGGGGAAGAAGCTTTTCTCTTTATCTTTAATAATAACTTACAGCAATGGACAGTCATGTAATACATCAGAACAGAGTACGGCAAATATTTTTCCTGATAATTATTGTATTGCTTGGATTATTATTATTTAATGAATTATATACTTTCCTTCCTGCATTGCTTGGAGCTGTTACCTTATATATTGTCATGAGAAAATGGATGTTTTACCTGACCATAAAGAAAAAGTGGCGAAAGGGCTGGACGGCGGCTTTGTTCATGATCCTTTCGATGATCGTTATACTTCTTCCCATTGCCCTTCTTATCAATATGCTTTCTTCAAAGATCACTTTTGCTATTCAACATTCTGACCAGCTGGTTGAGTCGCTGAAAAAAATCGATGCGGATATTGAACAAAAATTCCATATTAAAATCACAAAATCTGAAAATATAATCAAGCTTGGTGATTTTATCAGAAGCAGTATTCCAAAATTACTCGGCGCTACCTTTAATACATTGGGAACAATTTTCTTTATGTATTTCATTCTTTATTTTATGCTGGTGAATGGCAGAAAAATGGAAGCGAATATTTATGAGCATATACCATTAAGAGATGAGAATGCCATTATGCTGGGCACTGAAGTAAAGAATATGGTGCTGAGCAATTCCGTTGTCATTCCAGTTATAGCCGTATTACAAGGTATAGTTGCTTTGATCGGTTATTTGATCATTGGTGTAAATGAACCCTGGTTCTGGTTTGTAGTTACCTGTATCACCGCCATGCTTCCTGTAGTTGGTGCAGCGCTTGCTTATGTACCGCTTGCTATTATCTTTTTTGCTAATGGCGATACAGGCAAAGGGATCTTTATGCTGATATATGGCTTTGGCGTGATCGGTACAGTTGATAATATATTTCGTTTCACACTTGCAAGAAAGATAGGAAATGTTCATCCGCTGGTTACCGTATTCGGCGTTATTATCGGTTTAAGTGTATTTGGTTTTATCGGTTTGATATTTGGGCCATTGCTTATCTCACTTTTCTTATTGTTATTAAAAATTTATAGCTCCGAATTTATCACGAAACAACGGCAGGCAACTCATCACCATCACCACATGGAAAACTGATTTTTCCGTAAGTAGAATTTCTATTTACCGTAGATACTCGCAAGTACTTACCACAAAAAGCAAAAGATAATTACCGTTTCACCTTGTATTTTTTAAAAGCGGATAATATTTTTATGTTTAAGCCCGTTTAGAAATCCGAATCCGTATCCATGCCTAAGTTTAAAAAAGCCATATTATCCTCTTTGCCTGCTGCTGCATTTATGCTGCTTCCCTTATTAAATGCAGGAAACAATTCAAACCTCGCGAAATTTGAATCTAACTTTTTTACAAATGATGCTATTCAAACAAAGTCATTTGATCCTGAAATGGAATTGATATATGACAGCCTTCAACTTGAAAAGAAAGGATTGAAAAAAGAAGCGTTCAACTATGCCTATACTGGTTATAAAAAATTAGAAGGAGAAGGCATGTTGAATAAAGAAGGATTGATAACCATTTGCGATCTCAGTCAATCATCAAAAAGAAAAAGGCTTTACCTTATCAACCTGGATGAATGCAAACTTTTATTAAACACTTATGTCGCACATGGAAGAAATTCAGGTGGTGAATATGCCAAAAAATTTTCCAATAAACCTGAATCTTTACAAAGTAGCCTGGGTTTTTACAGAACGGAAAGAACTTACTATGGTGGGCATGGCCTTGCGTTAACCATATCCGGTCTTGAGCCTGGATTTAATGATAAAGCCGAAAGAAGAAAGATCGTTGTACATGGCTCTCAATACATCGGTGATAATTACAAGAGATGGGGCAAATTCATGGGCCGCAGTTTTGGCTGTCCGGCTGTTCCAATGAAACAATCAAAAATACTGATCAATACGATCAAAGACGGAAGTTGTCTTTTCATTTATCATCCAAGCAAAAACTACCTGAAAGGATCTAAAATATTAAACGGCTAATTGGACGTATAATAAGGATGGATGAACAAAAAGCTCAATCTGTACCCTATGGTTGGGCTTTTTTGTTTTTATACGTTAACGAAATAGTGTGCCGCAAGCTGAGAAAACATACCGACCAGCAATCCATAATAAATTTCCTTTGGCGAGTGATCAGATACAAGAAGGCGGGAAGTGCAAACGATCCCCGTTATTAAAATTGCAAAGGATAAATAAAATGAAAAGCTGCTACTGTCAGTAAAAGCAATTAATGCAATGAAAGTGACCATTACACCAACCGATATTGCGTGCATGCTTACTTTCATGGAAATATTTACCAAAAACCCAAATACAGATGCATTAAATATGGCCATGCTGACACTTACAAGGTCTTTTATTTCATGATTATTTTTAAATACATACCAGTTCCAGAAATAAAAAATCATGCAAATGATATAAGGGATGATGCGGTCCCTTTGTGTTCTTAAAAAAACAGAGTCAATAAAGTTTAAAGCCCGCAACAAAAGAATACTTGCTAAGGGAAGGAAAGTGCAGTTCACAAAAACCTGCAATAATATTCTCAGATTCATCCAATCATTAATGCCGGCTAATTGATAAGACCGGATCTCAATAATGAAATACGTAATGTAGATAGGGATGAATAATGGATGAAAAACGTACGAAATAAATTTCGCAGGCAATTGTACCAGCAGGGGCTGCTGCGGTGTCTCACGAATACTTACTTCTTTTAGTTGATTTTCGTCCGTTATAATTAA
>VBAS01000377.1 GCA_005882975.1 Bacteroidota bacterium
AACAATTCCGGCATTGGATGCAATTATAAATTCAGCTGCAGCCTTGGATGTTCATGAAGTGGTAATGGGGATGGCACATCGTGGCCGGTTAAATATACTGGCAAACATCATGGGAAAAACCTATGAGCAGATATTTAGTGAGTTTGAAGGAACAGCGAAGCTCGATCAAACAATGGGAAGCGGTGATGTAAAGTATCATATGGGATTTGGAAGTGAAGTGCAAACTCCTGATGGAAGAACAATGCATCTGAAATTAATGCCCAACCCTTCACATCTTGAAGCAGTTGATCCGGTAGTTCTTGGTTTTTCAAGAGCGAAGGCAGATATAATGCATACAAGTCATTATGATAAGATACTTCCAATATTGATCCATGGTGATGCGGCATTAGCCGGACAAGGAATTGTGTACGAAATTTTGCAGATGAGTTATCTGCATGGTTATTATACAGGCGGTACCATTCATTTTGTAATTAATAACCAGATCGGATTTACTACTGACTTTGATGACGCAAGAAGTTCTGATTATTGTACGTCGCTGGCAGCTGCTATACAAGCACCCGTGTTGCATGTAAATGGTGATGACCCTGAAGCTGTAGTAAAGTGTGTAGAGCTTGCAACCAGGTTCAGACAAAAATTTCATTCAGATATTTTTATTGATATGGTTTGCTATCGCCGTCATGGACATAATGAAGGCGACGATCCAAAATTTACACAGCCACATTTATATGCATTGATCGATAAACATCCAAATCCAAGAGAAGTGTATGTAAAATACTTATTGGAGAATGGAGAAGAGGATGCACAAGAGTTGGCAAAAGAAATGGAAAAGAAATTCTGGGCCGATCTGCAGGAGCGATTAGATGAAGTGAAACAAAATCCATTGCCTTATAAATATCAGCCTCCGGAATTGGAATGGAAAAAATTACATAGGGCAACAATTGAAGATTTTGATACTTCGCCAGCTTCTGCAATAGGCGAAGTAGCTTTCAAAACAATTTTTGATGCTTTGATGAAATGGCCGGAAGATTTTAAGCCAATTCGTAAGGTAGAAAAGTTGTTGCTGGATAAAGTAAAATTATTTCAAACAGAAAATAAAGTTGACTGGGCCACGGGAGAATTACTTGCTTACGGAAGTTTGTTGCTTGATGGAAAAGATGTAAGGATGAGCGGACAAGATGTACAAAGAGGAACTTTCAGTCATCGACATGCCGTATTACGTAATGAAGAAAATGATAAAGCGTATAATCGCTTAAGTGCAGTACCCGGAGCAAAAGGAAAATTCAAAATTTATAATTCACTGCTGAGTGAATATGGTGTTCTTGGTTTTGAATATGGTTACGCAATGGCTAATCCAAATGCATTGGTGATCTGGGAAGCGCAGTTTGGTGATTTCTGTAATGGTGCACAAACAATGATCGACCAGTTTATAGCTGCAGGCGAGCAAAAATGGAACAGGATGAATGGAGTTACCATGTTACTTCCGCATGGATACGAAGGACAGGGGCCTGAACATAGCAGTGCAAGACTGGAAAGATTTTTACAAATGTGTGCGGAGTTGAATATGGTGATAACAAATATTACAACGGCTGCTAACTTTTTCCATGCATTGCGCAGACAGTTAATATGGTCATTCAGAAAGCCACTGATCAATTTTGCGCCAAAAGCAAATCTTCGTCACCCGGGTTCATATTCTCTGATGAGTGAATTTACAAACGGAGGTTTTAAAGAAGTTATTGATGATACATTTGCTGATGTATCACAAGTGAATAAAGTTTTATTCTGCAGCGGAAAAGTTTATTTTGATCTTGCTGAGAAACAACAAAAGGATGGAAGAAAAGATATTGCGATCATTCGTGTTGAGCAATTATATCCTTTGCCATTAAAGCAACTTGATGATCTGTATGCAAAGTATAATAAAGCAACATGGTTTTGGGTACAGGAAGAACCGTTAAATATGGGAACGGCTTCATTTTTAAAAATGAATTTGCATAGCATTAATTATGGTGTGATCAGCCGGCAGCCATCAGCATCGACAGCGACTGGTTATAATAAAGTACATGTGCAGGAACAGGCGGAGATCGTTGAAACGGCATTTTCGATTTAATGTGCAAATTTGATAATATGCTTATGTGCTAATGATAGAGTTAATTAGCGAGATAGAGCTGAAGGGTTACGTTAGAGGTGATGAATAGAATTACTTAAGCTGGTAACCATAAACTATAAACTACAAACGAGAAACTATTTCTATGATCGATATAAAAGTTCCAACGGTTGGCGAATCTATAAGCGAGGTCACTTTATTAAAGTGGACAAAGAAAGATGGTGATTATGTGGAACGAGATGAAGTGATCGCTGAATTAGAAAGCGAGAAAGCTACTTTTGAAGTGAATGCTGAAAAAGCTGGCGTTATTAAATTGGAAGGTATCAAAGAAGGCGATAGCATCAAGATAGGAGACAAGCTGGCAAGTATTGATGAGAAAGCGTCGAAACCTTCAAATGGAAAGCCTGCAAAAGAGAAGTCAGAAGTTAGTAGTCAGGAGTCAGGAGTTGAAAAGAAAGAAGAAAAAAAGAAGAAAGAAGCAAAGACTGAAAATAAGAACGAAGAAAAGATCGAAGCAGAGCCAGCAGTTATTTTGCCGGAAGGCAAACATGAGGCTGCTGATGTAAAAGCTTCTCCTGTTGCGGCCGCAATGATCGCAGATAAAAAAGTTGACCTGAAAAAAATTACTCCATCAGGTCCGGAAGGGAAAATATTAAAAGAAGATGTTCTTGCAGCATTAAGCAATCCAGGTCGCAGACCCGGCGCTGAATCATTTTCCAGGAATGAAAAGCCGGAGAAGATGAGTAATCTTCGGAAAACTATTTCACGCAGATTAGTTGAAGCGAAGAACACAACTGCCATGCTCACTACATTCAATGAAGTGAACATGCAGCCGGTAATGGACATAAGAAATAAATACAAGGATAAGTTCAAAGAGATACACGGCGTTGGTCTTGGCTTTATGAGTTTTTTTGTAAAAGCATGTTGTTATGCATTACAGGAATGGCCATCAGCAAATGCATATATAGATGGTGACAATATTGTTTATCATGATTACTGTGATGTCTCT
Organism: Bacteroidota bacterium; assembly: GCA_005882975.1. Classification (GTDB taxonomy): domain Bacteria; phylum Bacteroidota; class Bacteroidia; order Chitinophagales; family Chitinophagaceae; genus VBAS01. Next base: position 3,111 of record VBAS01000377.1, read on the forward strand.
ATTGCTGTCTCTACTCCAAGAGAATTAACTGTGCCTGTGATTCGTAATGCGGAGAGTTTGAGCATGTCGGATATTGAGAAGAAAGTAATTGAATTGGCGGGCAAAGCAAGAGACAGCAAACTCACAGCAGAAGATCTTACAGGCGGAACATTTACCATTACAAATGGGGCAATTATCAATATTCCCCAAAGTGCAATTCTTGGAATGCATAAAATAGAAGAGCGACCAATTGCATTAAATGGACAGGTGGTGATAAAACCAATGATGTATGTAGCGCTTAGCTACGATCATCGAATCATTGATGGTCGTGAATCGGTAAGTTTCCTTGTTAGAGTAAAAGAACTATTGGAAAATCCTGATCAGCTTTTATTTGGAAAGGATCCGTTGAAGACATTATTGGAATTATAACTAATTTTTTTATAAAAAAAGAATGAACCCTAATGAGTTCATCCTTTTTGTTTGCATCATTGTTTGTGATTCAAATCGGTCTTATACAGTTTTGCATTTTTTCTTAATGATCGCACCTTCTGAAGTATAGAATACTTTGCATTTTTCATTTCCCTTTGCTAATTCTATTTCATAAACGGTACGGGTAGTGCTTTGTTCTGTTTCTACATCTTTAACTGTGTATCCGCTGTATTGTGTTTTCAGCAGGTCATTAATGTTTGCTGGAAGCTTTGCGTTATTTGCATTCATGGTCATAGATTCAGTACGAACCCATTTACCGTCATCATACCATGCTGAATATTCATTGCCGTCCATTTTATATCTTACTTCGTAATCATTAGCATCCATATTATAATCCCAATCGGTCGGATAAATATCAGCTCTTTCTTCGGGGGTATAACGATACCACACTACATCAGTCGAATTAGGAAAACGAGTTGTGAAATCTGCCGTCATGTCAGCTTGTGGATCATATTTAGTTAAGTGTCTTTCTTTTTTTCTGGCAACTGTGCCTGTAGGCGTATAATGAACATTCCATTTACTGTCACCTTTCACCAATTTTACTTCATACAAAGTTTGTTTGTTATCATGCTCCAGATCTACATCTGCGATCTTGTAACCCGGATATTGGGTGTTAACAGCCCGCATTACATCCGCAGGAAGATCGATATCATCAATTCTTTGAGAAGAACGTATCCAGTTTCCATTATCATACCAGGCTATGTAGTCAGAATTATCCATATTAAAAGTCACATAATAATCTTTGTCGTCCAGGCCATAATACCATGCAGTTGGATCTGCGGGCATTGTTTTATCGGGTGTATATTGATACCATGTCACCTTAGTTGCTTGCGGATATTTGGTACTAAAAGAAGTGTTTATGTTGCCTGGTACTATTACCGTGTCAATGGTCGAACATGACACTGAAACTTTTGTGAGATCTTTGGATGCTACAGTGGTCTCCGGTGTTTTAAATAAATTACTTCCCGCCATTATAGCGACGAAAAGTACAATGCTAAATGTCTTCATATTTTATTAGTTTAAACGTAAAGAAAATATTTTGAGAATATCCTTCTATAAATACAGCCCTGCAGGGTTGTTATTATCCAGATATAATTTTGCTTACATTCCTATGCACAAATTTTTATGCCAGAATTAAAATTTGTTTATATCTTCTGCGGCAATAAATAAAAATTAAATCAACGGTGAGCCGTTATCATTCGTACATCAATTCCACAAAAGAGATCCTGACTATTTATAAAGGAGATGAACCACTTTCATCTTTTTTAAAAAAATATTTCTCAGCGAACAAAAAATTTGGCTCAAAAGACCGCAAACAAACTTCCAACCTGTGTTATTGTTTTTTCCGATTAGGGAAAGTCGTGATGAATACAACTATCGAAGAAAAAATATTGACTGGCTTATTTCTTTGTTCCAATGAATCAAATGAAATACTTGCAGCTCTCAAACCCGAATGGGATGAGAAATGTAAACTCCCAGTCAATGAAAAATTATTAATTATTAATTCTTCATTATTAATTCAGGATGCTTTTCCGTGGAAAGAAGAATTAAGTGAGGGGGTCGATCATGAAAAATTTTGCACATCATTTTTAATACAGCCAGACCTATTTCTTCGTCTGCGTGCGGGGAAAGAAAAAATAGTAATTCAAAAACTTAAGCAAGCTGGAATTGATTTTAAAATGACATCTGAAACTTGTCTTGCATTACCTAATCCTTCAAAGATCGAGGAGATCATTGAATTAGATACGGAGGCAATTGTACAGGATCAAAATTCTCAAAGAACCGGAGAGTTTATAGAAGCAGAAATTTTAGATCTTAAACAGAAAAATACTGGGACGGAACTTTTTATTTGGGATTGTTGTGCAGGAAGCGGTGGTAAATCGATCATGGCTTTCGATATAGATCCAGGGATCAAGCTTACTGTTTCTGATACAAGAGAAAGCATTCTTGCTAATTTGAAGAAAAGATTTAGCAATGCAGGAATAAAAAATTATGAATCTTTTGTTGTTGATCTCGCTAATAAATCTGCAATCCGAAATCTACAATCTGAAATTATTATTGCGGATGTTCCTTGTACCGGTTCCGGTACATGGAGCCGCACACCGGAACAGCTTTATTTTTTTCAGGAACGAAAAATAAAAGAGTATGCTGTTCTTCAAAGAAAGATTGTTTCAAATGCGATCATACAACTTCAGCCAGGTGGATCATTTATTTATATCACCTGTTCGGTTTTTAAAAAGGAAAATGAAGAAGTGGCAATGTATATAAAAGAAACCTTCGATTTGAAATTAAAGCAAATGGAAACTTTAAAGGGTTATGAAAAGAAAGCTGATTCGATGTTTATCGCTTTGTTTGAAAAAGAATTATAACCTTATAAATTCGGCAGTGCCTATCAAAATATTTTTATTGTAAATATTGATAAAATATTTTCCCTTTGACAATTTGCCTACGGGCAGATCAATGATCTTTTTGCCTGATCCCTTTGATTCCTGCAAACGCTGAACTAGTCTGCCATTCATATTATATACCAGGATTGGCATCGAAGGAACTGCATCTGTTGTTTCAATTATTAAAGTAGCGGTGCTTCCAACAGATGGATTTGGCCGAACAGCTATGTAATTAGTAATAGTGCCGGGATTAACTACTGCTGTAACCACACAAGGGGAAGTAATA
>VBAS01000378.1:0-3275 GCA_005882975.1 Bacteroidota bacterium
GAAATTACTGGGTTAAATATTTCACGCAAAGACACAAAGAAAAATAAGTCGCCAAGAAATCTTTGCGTCTTTGAAACCTTGGCGCCTTTGCGTGAAATCTATTTAATCATTATCATCTTTCTTATCAGTCCGCACTTTTAAAAATGCTGCTCGTTTCGGTGCAGGCATCGGCACATCATTTCCTTTTATCCCATACCACAATACCATATTGAATTCCATATCAGGTACAGCATCTTCTTTGCTGAGATCGAATTTTTCTGAGCGCCTTTGCCATTCGTTCATCGCCATGTTTTTTTCTGTAATGTCAATTTTGGGATACACCGAAGCGAAAAGTGTAAGATTTACAGTAGAAGAGAAGCACCGCCACATTGGTTCAGCAGCTGCATCATACTGTGTCATCGGAGGCATACCCAGAATCAATTCCATTGTACGCAATATGGATGTAGTAGAATACATGGTATGATCAACAAAACCTCTCTTTACAAATCCACCGGCAAGATATGCCGTAGTGCGATGAGCATCCACATGATCCGGACCGTCCTGCGCATCATCTTCCACAATGAACACAGCGCTTTCTTTCCAAATCGGGCTTTTGCTTAAGTATTCAACAAATAATCCAACGGCCCAATCATTATCGGCCACATGAGCAAATGGTGTTGGTCTACTTTTTTTCAAGCCTTCAGTATGATCATTTATAAAACGAATCGAATTGAATTGCGGAACAGCGTTAGCAGCCAGCAATGAATCAAATTCTTTTCTCCATTGATTGAATCTTGTCGTGTCTCTCACTTTCTGATCCCAATCTGTAAAATATGGACAGAAATGTTTTTCCAAAACAGGAAGATCTGCTTTATAATTATCAGCAAACTCACCATAGGTTCTGTAAGTAATGCCACTTTTTTTGCATTGGTCCCAGATAAAAACTTTGTTGTTGGCTATTGCTCTTGTGCCTTCTGCGTCATAATCACCCCCACGATCACTATAGCTTGTTGGCCAGTGTTTTTCCAAATAATCTGTTGCATAAGCTCCGAGACTCCAGCTATGTCCATCGGCACTTACTTCACCATCTACATAAAAATTATCGAGTAACACAAATTCTTTCGCCAGCTTATGTTGATTGGGTGTATGCTTTTCACCAAACAAAACAAGTGAGGAATCGCCATTACCTTCTTTCATATCTCCAAGCACCTGGTCATAGGTTCTGTTTTCTTTAATGATATAAAAAACATGTTTGATAGGTGACTTATCTCCTATCTTCATTGGAATGGGATTCCCTGCTTCTCCGGTACTGTTTGTTTCTTTGTCCTTATTATATGGAGTATTGTGATAAACCGCTTGGGAATAGATAGCCAATTGTTTTTCTGTTGGTTTATTGATGATACTCATAGTGCCTTTGAACAAATCGCCAATATAATTCTCCTTCGAACTTTTAGATCCATGCCAAAGTACTTCGCCTTCTTGTTTTGTGGGGTTAGGACCAAATAGATTAGCCATTGATGAAAAACCTTTTCCATTAGTCACGAATATTTTTTTACCGACAACCTTTACATTGGTTGGATACCAGCCAACCGGGATAAATCCTTTGCTCTTGCTGAATCCTGGCTGGCTTATATCAAATACGGCCAGGCAGTTATTATCGGCATTAGCTATATACAAAGTTTTTTCATCTTCGCTCAATGCTACTCCATTAGAAGTAGATCCAGCCGGAGCATTGGGGAAAAGGGCAGCATTTAATGTTTCGATCACCATTCTTTTCTTTGTATCAATAGCCGAAACTGAATTATCATTGGCATTAGCTACAAAAAGGTAATTGCCGTTTTTTGTAAGACAAAGTTCATTGGGATTGTCGCCAACAGAAATTTCATTTGCGATGTTTTCTTTCCCAATATCAAAGACGAGCACTTTATCACAGCCCCAGCAACTGATATACAATTCTTGTTTATCCGGTGATAGCAAACAGCTATATGCTTCAGCTGGAAGATTGTATTGCTTTGTGATCTTTTTTGTTTTCAGGTCAATGACATAAAGCGAATTATTTTCCCTGGTAATTACATAAAGCTTTTGTTTTAGATCGTCTATATCAATACCTGTAGGAGAAATCCTTTCCGGCCATTTTTTTCCAAGTTTAATGCTGTCTGTTAAAACAAGTTTATTATTTGCGATTGCATATTGCAAGATCCTATTGTCATCGCCACCGGATGCATATAAATATTTTTCATTGCCGCTGAATTTTAATCCATACCAGGATACAGGAATAACAATTTTACTAATTACCTTTTCATTTTTTACATCTATCAGTTGGATCATTTGCACTCCATGACCGTTATTGGTAACAGCCATATATTTTTTTGTAGAAGAAATCGCAATGTTTAAGGGAAGATCGCCGAGATTAATACTCTTTCCGGCAGGCGTCAGGCTCCAGCCATTAGAAAGTTTTATTCGTTTTGACTCTAATTGCTGTAAGGTTTGCGCTGAAGTAAAAAAAGTATTAGCACAAAAAATTAAAATGAACCACGTCTTTCTCATAACCATTGATTAGGAATTAAAGGTACAAACTGCTCATTGTTTAAGAAGATATTCAGCAGGCTTAACAATCAAATAAAATTACCAGAAAGTAGTATTGTCTCGAATAACACCCAGCCGTAACTTTTCATAATGCCTGCTTATGGTTCATATTTCTGGAAAAGAAATCCTTTTATAAGGCTCTTGCTTCCGATGATGGCTGGCATCGCTGTTCAATGGAGCATTCAAATAAATATTATTGTTTGGGAAATAATATTGGTTTTCAGTATTGTCTTTATCATTTCCTTTTTCTTCATTCCATTCTTAAGTCGTTATCGTTTCCATTTTTTAAATGGGCTCGTCATTCTCGTATTATTCTTTTCATTCGGAGCGATGCTTGCATGGCAAAAAGATATTCGTCATCATGAACAATGGTTTGAAAATTTCTATAAAGAAAATGATGGATTGATAGTTATATTAAATGAACCACCTGTAGAAAAAACAAAGTCTATTAAAGCTGACGCTTTAGTTTCTTCTATATATCAAAATGGAAAACAAATTCCGGTTAAAGGAAAGATCGTTTTGTACTTTAAAAAAGATTCTACCTTATTAAACCAGTTTTCTTATGGCTCCAAGGTCGTTTTCAAAAATCCATTGCAGGAAATAAAAAATTCAGGCAATCCTGGAGGATTTAATTATAAACGATATGCCCTGTTTCATGGTATTACTCACCAGGTTTATTTAAAGCCTGGTGATTTCATTATTTTAAAAGA
>VBAS01000378.1:3284-4282 GCA_005882975.1 Bacteroidota bacterium
ATAAGTTTTTATATCAGACCAGGCAAAAAGTATTAAACATTCTTCGTAAAAATATTAAAAGCGAGAAAGAACTTGGCCTCGCCGAAGCTTTATTGATAGGATATAAAGATGATCTTGACCAGACATTGGTACAATCCTATACCAATACAGGTGTTGTACATATCATCGCCATTTCAGGATTACACTTGGGTCTGATCTATTGGCTGTTGCTGCGACTTTTTAAACCTCTGAAAAAAAGAAAAAATTTACGATGGTTAAGAATTGTTCTGATCCTTGTTGGTCTTTGGTTATTTAGTTTGTTAGCAGGCGCACAGGCTTCGGTATTACGATCTGCAGTTATGTTTACCTGTATTTTATTAGGAGAGAGTTTTTCCAGGAGAACCTCTATTTATAATACAATGGCGTTTTCTGCATTTATACTTCTTTGCATTAATCCGTATTGGCTTTGGGATGTCGGTTTTCAATTGTCTTATGCAGCCGTATTAAGCATCATCATTTTTATGAAGCCAATTTATAATTGGTTTTACTTTTCTAACAAGGTTATTGATTTTATGTGGAAACTGACAGCAGTTACATTGGCTGCACAAATATTAACTATTCCATTGAGCATTTATCATTTTCACCAATTCCCGAGTTGGTTTATACTTACTAATTTTCTTGCGGTGCCATTATCAAGCTTAATAGTATTGGGAGAAATTTTGCTTTGCGTTGTTTCATTTATTCCGCCAGTTGCAATATTTGTTGGCAAATTGTTGTATTGGCTTATCTGGATAATGGATTCATATGTAGAAAGGATCGAAGCAATGCCTTTCTCCTTATGGGATGGCTTGCAAATAACCTTTTTACAAATGATATTATTGATTGCTTTTGCTGCAGGAATAAGCTATTGGTTAATGGAAAAATCAAGAACAGGATTAAAGGCAGGAATTATTGCTTTACTTGGTTTTACCGTTTTACGTTCTTATTCGTTTTTTATTGCCAACAAACAACAGAAGCTC
>VBAS01000379.1 GCA_005882975.1 Bacteroidota bacterium
TTTCTTTTTTCTTCTATATCAGCCCATCCATATCCCTTTGTCCATTCAATCTTATAATCACGGATCACAGCAATACTGAGTCCCGGTATCGCCGTTTCTTTCATTCTTTTTTCAAGATTCAATTTTGGAATGGTATCGCCAAAAACTACTGAGGGGGCCAATGAATTTTCAACGGCACTGATTTTCTTTTGTATGGCAGGATCAATTGTTTGACTGCAAACCGTGATCGGCAATAAAAACAGGATAAGTAGTTGTTTCATTTCGGTTGGTAATGGTTTTGAGTGGCTAAATTAAGTGAATTAGGTTAAGCTGGGCAACAACTGGAATTGATACGATAATTGAAAGGGCAAAAACACTTTTTTAAACCTTACACGTTTTATATCGGAATAAAACAATTTAAAAAGTTTTACCATTCCTGGTGTCCTTTAACTTCGAGGATATCTCCTTTGCCGGAGTGCTATCATTCATAGTAATAAATTTCCAGCACAACAATGATCAAATAAAACTGGACCTCACCTTCTCCTGTAGAAGGCTCAATTTTTTGAAACAGATCATGGCTGAGAGTAGTGTTATAGTAATCTTCGAAATCTTTAATTACTGTTTCGATCACTTCTCTTTCATCGTATAGAAATGCCAATGGTCTTTTTCCTGTTCTGATCTCCAGGTCATCTATCATTCTTTCGATAAAAATTTTTTCAGATGCAAAAAATTCTTTTACTCCAATTATAAATTGGCTATCTCTTTTTCTGTTGTGCTCTATATCTAAGAAAAAGTTTTTGCCCGCTACTACAAGTTTTGGAGGAGCTTCATTTTCTTCAGCATTGTATTTTTTTAATTCCCGGCGAATTGTTTCGAATGTAGCGTTCATATGTTTTTTATCGGGTCAGCAACCTACATAAAAATAGCGTACAATAAAAACCTGTGGGTGTCATCGCTGCTATATCACTTGAATAATAATACATTTATTTTATTCACTCTCTTTGCCTGTGGTTTTCCATTTATCTTACATTTGACAGAACATTATTTCTAACAACAATCATTAAGCCATGGCAACTGTAAATATCTATCTTACTTTTAATGGTAACTGTGAAGAAGCTTTTAAGTTTTATCAATCTGTATTCGGAGGCGAGTTTCCTTACATAGGTCGCTTTAAAGATATGCCTGCGGGAGAAGGCCCTAAACTGAAACCAGGTGAAGAGAACAGGATCATGCATGTCTCATTACCGATCAGCAAAGAAACAATATTAATGGGCTGCGATACTGGTGGTGAATGGGCATCCGGTTATTCACAAGGAAATAATTTTTCAATATCTATAGCTGCTGATAACAAGGAAGAAGCTGAAAAATTATTTAAGGGACTTTCGGCTGGCGGCAAGGTAACCATGCCTCTGAGCAAAACTTTCTGGAGTGAATCCTTTGGAATGCTTACTGATAAGTTCGGTATCAGCTGGATGATCAGTTTTAACTAAGCAAATCTAATTAAGGATACAACAAATACTTTTTTCGCATCTTTTTATATTCACTTAACCCGGGTTCCCAGCTGGCACGAATTTCCTTTTCGGATTTGCCATCTATTATCTGCTGGCGAAAAAGCCCTGAGCCAATTTGTATCTCAATATTATTCATCTGCTTGCTAAGCTTTGAGTCAAAGAATTTTTCTTTGTATGGATGTGCTTTGTATAATTCCATTATCCATTGCAGGTTGATCTTTTTTGCTTTTCTCAATTTTTCCGTGTCGTAATTGCGTAGATCTAATCCATAGCAAACCTCGTTCATGAATATGGGTGTTTCAGCCATTCCTTTTATACTGGTAGGCGTATAAGAAAATTCGTATTTACCTTTTAACTCAGGACTACCAAGTACAGTGAATGGAAACATAGTGCCGCGACCATGATTGATATACACCCCTTCGAACATACAAGTTGACGGATATAACAAAATGGCTTGTTGCGTATTTAAATTAGGAGAGGGTTTTACCGGCAATGTGTAAGGCATGTCGTGATTGTAATTGGCAACAGGAATTATTATGATCTTACATTGCACTTTGCCTGTCAACCATCCTTCGCCATTTGCCATTTGTGCAAATTCGCCAACCGTTAAGCCATGTGACATTGGAAGCGGAAACATGCCAATTCCGGATTTGTATTTCATGTCAAGTATCGGCCCGTCAATTAAATAACCATTTGGATTTGGCCGGTCGAGGATCAGCATTTCTTTTCCATTCTCAGAACATGCTTCCATTAATCTTGATAGCGCATTTATATTGGTATAAAAACGAACACCTACATCCTGCAGATCGTAGATCAATATATCGACATCAGCGAGATCTTCTTTAGTGGGTTTGTTTTTTGCTCCGTACAACGATATCACCGGAATACCGGATGCAGGATCTATTTCATCGGCGACTCTTTCTCCGGCACTGGCATTGCCACGAAAACCATGTTCAGGGCCAAATACTTTTACGATTTTAACTCCGAGAGTTTTAAGACTGTCAACAAGATGTGTTTTGCCTATCACACTAGTTTGATTTGCCATGATGGCGACTCTTTTTCCTTTGAGCAGTGGAAGATATTTTTCGGTTTGTTCAGCTCCTGTTTTTAATTCTTTTTTATATACATCCACCGGAGTTTTTTCCTGCTTCGGTTTAGATGGTGCACAAAAAATAGAGGTGCTTGCTATAAGGACGAAAGATATCAATCGCATTTATAAAGATTAAGAATGTGAAAATAGTTAGTTAGAGGCAATAAATAAGAAGGCAACCCATTCAATAGATGAATGAAGCTATGACGGGATGATTTGGAATTGAAACTTATTAAGGGTTTTCGCTTTTTTTGATCGCATTCACAATGGCCTCTTGCTTGTGTCTTGGTTCACGGCTGTCATCAAACTCATGACCACCTGTGTTTAGGGCTGTAAAGGCAAAACCCGTAACAGGTTCGCTATGTATCTTTCCAAAATAATAAACTCCTCTTTTGGAATTCATTTTGGTATAATCTAACTGGTAAACATTACCTGAGATCTCACATGTTGTTGTTGGCATATACTTTTTATTTAGAAAATTAAGAGTAGCTAAATTAGGCACAATTCCTGTTCACCCTGTTTCCTTTCATCAATAAAATATGTAGAAGAATTAAGGCAAAGAAAAGTTATGAAAACAATTAAGCACTGTGTTGTGTTTGGGTAGAATGAAAAAATTAATTCCAATTGTTAACCATTCATTAAACGGGCCGAAGAGATAGTTTAAGAACTATTGAGTATTATTTTTGCACCCAATGCGATCGAGGTTGACATATTTATTACTCTTTTCTCTATTTTTCCTTAAAGGAAATAGTTGTGTTCTTTTGCGGGAACATAAAAATTCACATCATAATTCTTCTGCTCAAAACATAAAAAACGACAATTCGGCTGATCTTGCCGCCTGTCAAAATTTGGTTTTGTTATCACAGGATTCTTTATATCGCGATGATGATGACAATGAACCCGGATCGCCCAGGAGAAGACCAGCGTCATACACTACTTCCACAACACATAAAAATATATTTGCATTAAGTTGTCTTTCAAACTTTTTCAAAAGCAATCATTTACCTGGTAAACATTTTTGGTCTTACCCCGATAAATATCTTTTTATTGGGGTAATAAAACTTTGATCTGCTTTCTGCATTACCGACCTCTGTAATGCAACACCTCCTGAAGTATCTTATGGATAATTATAAACCGTTTTTCCACGGTTGCTGCCAATAGAATAAAATCACCAACAAGTACAATGAACAGAATCGTATTGCTGATCAGTTTGTGTGCTCTTATTTATAACACAAGCTGTACCACAAAAAAATTAGAAAAAGAAGAAACCGGAAAGTATACTGCTACGAGCCCCTTAAAAGCAGATACATCTTTCACTAAAGAATATGTATCACAGATACAATCTATCCGGAATATTGAAGTACGTGCACAGGAAAAAGGGTATTTGGAAACTATCAATGTTGACGAAGGCCAGTACGTAAAAGCAGGCCAGGTGCTTTTCAGAATTATGCCAAAAATATACCAGGCAGAATTATTAAAGGCACAGGCAGCAGTAAAAGAAGCTGAGCTGGAAATGATGAATACAAAAACGCTTGCGGATAAAAACATTGTTTCTAAAACAGAACTTGAAATTGCCGAAGCAAAACTGGATGAAGCAAAAGCTGATCTCGCTCTTGCCCAGGTACACGTTTCACTTACCGAGATCAAAGCTCCCTTTGATGGAACAATAGACAGAATACATTTTAAGCTGGGAAGTCTTATTGATGAAGGAACACTTTTAACCACACTATCCGATAACAAGTATGTATACGCTTATTTCAATGTATCAGAAACCGAATATTTGAATTTCAAAACACGGTCTAATGCTAATGAAAAAACTGTAGTAACTCTTCTCTTAGCAAATAATCAGCCGCACAAATACAAAGGCATCGTTGAAACAATTGAAAGTGAGTTTGACAATACAACTGGTAACATTTCTTTCAGGGCGAAGTTCCCAAATCCCGACATGCTTTTAAAACATGGTGAGACCGGCAAGGTCCAAATGACGATTCCAATCACCAATGCATTGATCATTCCACAAAAGGCAACATATGAACTTCAGGATAAAATTTATGTCTATGTGGTGGATAAAAATAATGTTGTCAAGTCCAGATGCATTACAATAAAAAATGTGTTTCCAGATCTGTATGTAGTGGAGGGTCTTTCTGAAAGTGATAAGATACTTTTAGAAGGTGTTCAGATTGCAAAAGATGATGATAAAATAGAATACAAATATGTTGATCCCAAAAATGTCATCTCTGGCCTGCAATTGTTAAAACAGTAAAGATCTAACCCTATAAGAAAAAGCAATGTTCAATAAATTTATACATAGACCAGTTCTTTCTATTGTAATATCTCTCATTATAACCCTATTGGGGGTTATAGCATTGGTTAAATTACCCGTAACACAGTTCCCTTCTATTTCTCCGCCCAAGGTAAATATAGTTGCAGAGTATCCGGGAGCTAACGGCGAATTGATGATCAAAGCTGTAGTTATTCCAATTGAAAGAGCTATAAATGGTGTACCCGGTATCAAATACATTGCTTCTGATGCCGGTAATGATGGTGAAGCTTCCATCCAGGTGGTTTTTAAATCCGGTATGGATCCTAACATCGCATCTTTAAATATTCAGAACAGGGTTGCTTCTGTCATCAATAAACTTCCTCCCATAGTCGTACGTGAAGGAGTAAAGATCTCCCGTGAAG
>VBAS01000284.1:0-435 GCA_005882975.1 Bacteroidota bacterium
ATTTCCAGATCTGAAATTCGGCTATTTCAATCCTTCAATAGAACGCATCAAAGGAAATTTTGAAATGGATTTTGCTCATGTATAATTTTCAGGGCTAAAGCCCTTGTACTTTTTTCTGTTTTCGTCCCCATGCTAAAGCATGGGGTTATAAACTCCACATCTTTCATTTGATCTTGATTATAAAGGAACTTGATTTTTAATTATAGTCTTCAGCTTGAGATAATGATAAAGAGGACTGCTTCTTTAACCCCAGCCTTTAGGCTGGGGAGATTGCTTGATGAGAGCCGCGAGGGCTTTAGCCCTGAACAAACCCGAAGTGCTTTAAAAACCTTTCGTACTCATCTTTAAAGGTTACTTTTTTGTGGTGCTCTTGTTGGTTCAGAATATATGCTCTTGCTATACCCAACTTATCTTCACTTACTGATGATGCAAAAT
>VBAS01000284.1:510-12542 GCA_005882975.1 Bacteroidota bacterium
GCCCTTTGACAATTTTGTTTTTGTTTATCCAGAACGAACTTTCGCCTTTTATTAGTTGCATTTGCTTAGATATACTCATATCGGCGTTCAACAACATTAAGCAATGTAGATGATCAGAGTATGCGTTTACACATTCGATAAAGATGCCTTTTAGTTTCCCATTTTCCTTTATGTGATCGCAAACAGATTCAAATATCCCTTTTTCTAAAACAGGTTCACGGTTCTTTGTACCCCATACAGCAGGTATCCAGATCTTTACAAATGCCATAGTTTATTTTTTAATGAAGTTAAAAATTTTATCTACTAACCTCAGGGCTAAAGCCCAATTCATTTACATTGCTAAATTCCCCATGCTAAAGCATGGGGTTAATTATCTTCGTAACATATTCAATGGATAACACAGCCCATCACCAACGCCAGGTTTTTATTGGAATCGGTTTCGCAGTACTCGCCACACTTATCTGGTCCGGTAATTTTATTATCGCAAGAGGTGTGATCAAAACAATTCAACCGGTCACTCTTGCTTTTTATCGCTGGGTTACGGCCACTATCATCATTGCTCCTTTTGCATGGAAATATTTTATTGCTGAAATAAAAGTTGTTAAGCAGCGGTTCCTGTTCTTTCTTCTCACTGCTATTACCGGTGTCAGCATGTTTAATACGTTCGTTTATATAGCGGGCCATTACTCAAGTGCGATCAACCTGGCGATCCTTGGTACTTGTTCCTCCCCTATTATGTCGGTTATTCTTGCAAGAATATTTTTAAAAGAAAGAATTCCTGCTTTGAGAATTGCAGGAATGATCGTATGTATCTGCGGTATTCTTTTACTACTAAGCAAAGGCAATTTTCATAATCTTCTCTCTCTAAAATTTACCAAAGGCGATTGGTGGATACTGGCTGCGGCTCTTTCTTTTGCTATTTATAATACAACCGTAAAAAAGAAGCCAGGAGGCACACACCCTGTCAACTTTCTTTTTATAGTCTTTTTGCTAGGCACGATCATTCTGTTTCCATTTTATTTATCTGAGTTAAATCAATACGGAGGAATTGAGATCAACGTCAAAAACCTTTCAACAATTCTTTATCTCGGCCTGGGCACTTCTGTGATTTGTTTTTATATCTGGAACAAAGCTATTGGAGCCTTAGGTAGCGGACGAACTGCATTATTCGGAAATTTAATTCCAGTATTCAGTAGTATTGAAGCTGTTTTGTTTTTGGGAGAAAAAATTATTCCCATTCATATTATTAGTTTTATTTTAGTTGTGTCCGGTTTGGTGATCGCCAATCTTAAAAAATAAAAGCAATTGCTTGACTGAAATTAAACCCACCAAAAAAGTATTACCAGTTATAGTCCTGTCGCAATTTGCAGGCACATCGCTTTGGTTTGTTGGTAATGCAGTCTTGCCGGAATTAAAAGAATCACTTCAATTAAGTCAATACGCTGTCAGCCTTGTAACTGCTGCTGTAATGATTGGCTTTATTGCCGGCACGTTAGTGTTTGCCTTCTTTTCTTTAGCCGATCGCTTTTCTCCTGTGAAATTATTTTTTATTAGTTCATTGCTTGGCGCATTGACCAACTCTGCGGTTGTATGGTTTGTGACAGATGGGAATACTCTTTTCCTGTTTCGATTTCTAACCGGATTTTTTCTTGCAGGTATTTACCCCGTTGGAATGAAGATAGCGGCTGATTGGTATGAAAAAGGATTAGGCAAAGCACTTGGGTTTTTATTAGGGGCATTAGTATTGGGAACTGCATTCCCGCATTTATTAAAGAATCGCGATTTTGAATTGCCCTGGAGATCAGTCTTACACATCACTTCAGCAATTGCAGTGTTTGGCGGCATTATAATGTTATTGTTTGTAGGTGATGGACCGTATAGAAAAAGTTCCGGCAGTTTTAGATGGGATGCGTTTGGAAAAATATTCAGTTCAAAAAAATGGAGACAGGCTGCGTTTGGTTATTTCGGGCATATGTGGGAGGTTTATTCTTTTTGGGGGTTTCTTCCATTGATGATCGATTTATATGCAAAGAAAAATGATCTGCTTCTTAATATTCCTTTTTTAAGTTTCCTCGCAATTGCGTTCGGCGCAATCGGAAGTGTAGCCGGGGGATATATTTCTGAAAAGGTCGGCAGTGCTAAAGTGGCAATATGGTGTTTACTGATCTCAGGTATTTGTTGTTTCATTTCTCCACTCAGTTACTCTTTGCCTTTATTTCTTTTTCTTTTGCTGCTTTTAGTTTGGGGATTGACAGTTGTCCCTGATTCACCACAATTTTCAACTTTAGTTGCGCAATATGCACCTGGGGAACTAAGAGGAACTGCATTGACGATCTATAATTCTATTGGCTTTGCGATCACTACTATCAGTCTTTATGTAATTGATCGGGTATTTCATTCTACAGGATCATTAGGTGGTGAAAATACATTTGCATTACTGGGACTTGGTGCAGTATTTGGCTTACCTAGTGCAATAAGATTGATAAAAAATAAATGAGTCCCGAAACTCAAATAAAGAAGATTATTATTGTCGGCGCTACCTCCGGGATTGGAAGAAAGATGGCTGAACTATATGCTGCAGCCGGAAACATTGTCGGCATAACCGGAAGAAGAAAAAAATTGCTTGATGAAATTGAGAACATGTTTCCTGGTAAAATAAAAACTGAATGTTTTGATGTAACGGGAAATGAAAATATCGAAAGACTTAATTCACTTATTCAAAAGATCGGCGGTCTCGACATTCTTGTTTATTCATCCGGGATTGGTGTATTAAGTAAGGAAGTGGATTGGGAAATAGATAAACTTACTGTTGATACTAATGTGTATGGTTTTATTGAGATCACCAATTGGGCTTTTAATTATTTTTCCAGGCAAGGTCATGGAAGCATGGCGGTCATTTCATCTATCGGGGCGAACAGAGGAAATAGCTGGGTGCCTGCCTATAGTGCTTCAAAAGCTTTTCAAAGTAACTATTTCGAAGCGCTGGCAATCAAAGCAAAGAGAATAAAAAAAGATATAGGAATAATTTGCATTGAGCCAGGTTTTGTTGATACAAAAATGGTGGAGGGTTATAAAAGATTTTGGGTCGTTCCTTTAGATAAAGCTGCAAAACAAATTATAGCTGGGATAGAAAAAAAGAAGCAAAAGGTATATGTAAGTAAAAGATGGTGGCTGATCGCAAGATTAATGAGATTGGCTCCTTTCTGGCTTTATAAGAAATTTGGCTGACGCTTGCTCAATAGCGAACAGAATGTTGAACGGAGTCTTTCGGCAAGCTCAGGATAAACTTGCAAGAAAAGCTTCATAGTAGTAATATAGCTGACCGATAAATACTCTTCAGATTGCTTCGGCTCCAGAATTAAAAATGCAGAAAGATTTAATTGCCCGCCTCGCAACGGATAAACAAAAAATTAACAATTAAAATAACTACCCCAGAGCAAGTTGCATAAGCTTTGCATCGTTTAATCAACAGGTGTGAACAACAATGACTTGAATTCAAAAACTCACACAGTTACTTTTGTATGAATTATTATACCGCTATGTTGCAAAGTTTTGAAAGGGAAAAGAACAGGCAGGCAATGATGATCACTGTTGGTGTTGCACTGGCAATGCTTTTTACTTTTATTCTTTGGAAATGGCCGTTGCCGAAAATTGAACTGCCTCCACAGGAAACATTGGTTGAAGTTGCACTTGAAGATTTTCCTCCGACTGTAAGAGCTGGCGGTGGTGGCGGCGGTGGTAATAAAGTACAGGCCGACCAGGAAAAAGGCATTGCAAAAGCTTCTGTTCCTCCAGGTGTTCCTGATGAAACAAAAGAACTGCGGGCTGACGATAAAGATCCGGAAGCTCCTGCTGTAAATAAAACTGTGGCTACAAAACCTGAAGCGAAGATCATCAATCAAAATGCTTCGATCGTAAAAACCAATCCTAAACCGATAATCGAAACTCCGGCTCCTCCTAAACCTAAAGCTGTAGCGGGCAAAACTCTTACAGGCACTGGAACCGGTGGTGGTACTGCCGATAAATATGATGTTGCTGGTGGAAATGGAAATGGTAACGGCGTTGGAAAAGGTTCTGGTTATGGCGGTGGTAGCGGCGGCGGTAGTGGTGGTGGAAATGGTACCGGTCTTGGCACTGGAAATGGGCCAAGAAGAGTTAGTGGTAGCAGATCAATTGTTACTTCGGGTAAATTAGATGCCGGTGAAAACATATCTGGGAAAGTGGAAGCTGAAATACAAGTTTCTGCGGACGGTGTTGGTACGCTTTTGAAAACAAAGAATGGATCACTAATGAGTGACCCCCAGGCAAAAGACATTATCAGGGATTGGTTAAGAAGAAATCGTTTTAATAAAACCGGTGAAGAATCTGTTGTTGTATATGAATTTAATATCCGCACAGGCGGATAGGCTTTAAGATTAAAGTGTGCATGCCATCTTGTGATTCAAGATGGCATTTTTATTTTTGTTCGCTTATGAGCAGAATAGAATTAATAAAAGGAGACATTACCAAAATAAAAGCAGATGCTATTGTAAACGCTGCCAACTCAAGCCTGATGGGTGGCGGTGGTGTTGATGGTGCCATACATCGTGTAGGCGGTCCTGCAATACTCGAAGAATGCAGAAAGATCATTGCTAAACAAGGAAGTTGTAAAACAGGTGAGGCAGTGGTTACGAAAGCAAGGAATTTACCGGCAAAATTTGTTATCCATACTGTTGGACCCGTTTGGTACAATGGCAAAAAAAATGAAGCAGCGTTACTTGCTGCTTGTTATCAAAATAGCTTAAAGCTTGCAATCAAACACAACTTATCTTCTATTGCTTTTCCAAATATCAGCACAGGGCTCTATGGATATCCAAAAGAAGAAGCAGCCAGGATTGCCATTAATACAGTTAAAGAATTCCTTGATCAAAACGATTTAATAACTAAAGTGTATTTTGTTTGTTTTGATGAAGAAAATTGTCAGCTTTATAAATTACAAATTCAACAGAATTGACTTACCTGCAAACAATAGAATATCTTTTTTCCCGCTTGCCTATGTACAGCCGCATTGGCGCAGCAGCATTTAAAAAAGATCTGACTAATACGATCACACTATGCGAATATCTTGGCAATCCACATAAAGAATTTAAAAGCATTCATATTGCTGGCACGAATGGAAAAGGCTCAGTAAGTCATATGCTTGCTGCAATATTGCAAACAGCCGGTTATAAGACCGGGCTGTACACTTCACCGCATTTAAAAGATTTCAGAGAAAGAATAAAAGTGAATGGAGCTGAGATCAATGAAAAATTTATAATTGACTTTACTGAAAAAATAAAACCACTCATCGAAGAAATAGAGCCAAGCTTTTTTGAAATAACAGTCGCTATGGCATTCGATTACTTCGCCGAACAAAAGGTAGATGTTGCCGTTATAGAAGTTGGTCTTGGTGGAAGATTTGACAGCACGAATATCATTACTCCTGAACTTTCTGTTATCACTAATATTGGTTGGGATCACATGAACATACTTGGTGATTCATTGGAAAAGATCGCTTTCGAAAAAGGCGGAATTATTAAATCAAAAGTTCCGGTTGTTATTGGTGAAACGATTCCGGAATCAAGGTCAATTTTTGAAAAGATCGCCTCTGAAAAGAATGCTCCTCTTCATTTGGCTACTGCAGAAAGGAATGTAGCAGGTTGGCAATGGGATAAACATGAACTGATAGTTGAGATTGCTGAGGAGGGAAAAACAGATCACAAAAAATATCATCTTGACCTGCCTGGAATATATCAAAGCAAAAATCTATTAACTATCCTTGAAACTTGTTCTGTTTTAAAAGAGCGAGGCTATAATTTAAATGAAGATGATATAAAGCACGGTTTACAAAAAACAAAAAAGCTTACCGGCCTTCATGGACGTTGGGAAGTTATTCATGAAAACCCAACTATCGTTTTGGATGTCGGGCATAATGAAGATGGAATAAAGCAGATCATTCAGCAAATTGAATTGACAAAACATCATGATCTGCACATCATCATCGGCATGGTAAAAGATAAAGAGATCGATACTGTTTTATCACTGTTGCCTCATTCTGCAAATTATTATTTTATCCAAGCGCATATCCCAAGAGCACTGTCCGCGGAAACGCTGAAAGAAAAAGCAGGGAAATTTAATTTAAACGGCAAAATCGTTACCGATGTAAATGAAGCCATTAAAGAAGCAAAATCAAAAGCTCATAAAGATGACCTGATACTTATTTGCGGCAGTGTATTTCTTGTTGGAGAAGTGAATAGTTTATAAAAAAACAGGAGCTTCAATATTATTTGAAGCTCCATGTTTAGAAGGGCTCTAAAGGTTTAATGGTTAACAAAAAACTGGTTTAATGGTTAATTAAATTTTGATCGGCGGCCCTCAGCACTTTAAAATACGATGCTACTAATCATAATAATTTTATTATAATTCTGTTCAAAAAATCCTTGCAGGTTGTAGGTTAAATTTTTCAACGATCAAATCCGATCATTGGTGGCATCCTTGAAAAAGCCAAAACAATTCGAAAAAATAATTCTTATGTAGAGCGCAGTTGGATATTTAGATCCAAGAGGTATTTCTAAGGTAACGCCTTTATTTATATTACCAAAAAAAACCTGGTTATTTTATTGGAAAGGTTTATATCTTATATAGTACACCCCTTTAGTAGGTTTAAATCTTGTCCCAGGATCAAATGAATACCAACGCAATTCAATTTTTAAAGGCAAGGGCTTATTCTTTAAACAGCATACAAATTAATTCAATAGTATTTATTAGCTTTAAAAGACCATTTACCTATTTCTACCCATATGGATCTAAAGAAAAAAAACACACTTGTATCCGATAAAGAATCGGCGATCAGTTCAATAAGTGCTCCAGCAAAAGTCGTTGAAAATAAAAGATCGGGAATTAAACTAAAAACAAATGAGGAGCTTTTAAGAACCACGCTTGACAGTTCCTTTGACTACTTACAGGTATTCAAAGCAGTGCGGGATGAGCATGGAAAAATAATTGACTTCACCTGGATACTCAACAATCGCAGACTCATCGAGATGATTGGCGACAGGGTTGGCAAAAGCCTGTTGCAATCGTATCCTGGTGTAATTGAAACAGGTCTATTTAACCTGTATGTACAAGTAACAGAAACCGGCGTCTCGCAAACAAGTGAATTTTATTATGATCGTGAAGGGCTCAATGACTGGTTTCATCAAACCATTATTAAGCTTAATGATGGGTTTATTTTAACCGGTCAAATCATTACTGAACGAAAAAAAATTGAGCAGGAAATATATCAACGTTCGATCGAATTAAAAGAAAGCAAGGAGCTACTCCAAAATATTGCAGATGCTATTCCTGATATGGTTAGTGTACAGGAATATCCTTCCCGCAAGGTCATATATTTTAATCGCGAACCGTATTCTATCAGCGGCCTTAATGCTGATGAACTATCAAAAAAATCCCTCGAAGATCGACATAAGCTTGTACATGTGGCAGACCTTCCAGGTTTGCAAAAATATGCTGATAGTTTTGCCAGCTTATCTAATGATGACATAGCAACAGTTGAATACAGGGTAAAAAACAACATGGATGAATGGATCTGGTTGCGTGCAAGAGGCAAAGTGTTTGAACGGGATGAGAAAGGCCATGTAATTAGCATTGTAGCTGTCGTACAAAACATCGATATTCAAAAAAAAGCAGAAGAGGAAATTGCAAAGCAACATAATATTTTAAAACAAGCAGAAGAACTAGCCAAAATAGGAAGTTGGGAATATAATATTAAAACAAAAGAATTTTTATGGAGCGAGGGTATGTATGCCTTATTTAATATCAAGAAAGGCAAAAAAATAAAACCAACGATATACCTTGAACATGCAACTAAAAAAGAGCGGACTACTGCTGAAAAATTAATAAATGTTATTGAAAGATCTTTTCAGCCGTTTGAAAAAGCCATGAATTTAAAAATTGATGGCGGGATAAAAGTTTTAAAAATAAAAGTAACTCCTTTAAAAAACAATAAAGGGGAGACAGAAAAAATGTTGGGTGTTAATTTGGATATTACTGATTCATTGGAGTCTTCTCAAAAAATTATGGACCTGAACGAATCCCTGCTCTCCATGAACAAGGAATTAAATTCTTTAAACTCTGAATTAAGAAGTTTTAATAGCATAACTGCCAACAACTACAATGAAGCGTTGCGTCATGTTTACATCAACCTGGAAACAATAGTAACAAGTGATGCAAGGCATTTATCCGATTCCGGCAGGGCCAATCTTAGAAGAGCGCAATCAGCTGTCCAAAAAATGAAGTTACTGACAAATGATATCAATAATTATCTCGAGTTGTATGATGCCGAGGTCAAAAAAGAATTGATCTCTCCAAAGAACGTTTTACAGGATATAATGAGAGAGGCCAAAACAAAGATAGAAGAAGCAAATGCAAAGATCGAGATCGAAGAAATGCCAGTATTATCGGCCGATCCAATTCTTTTTTCAAGATTACTTACCAATCTCATTGATAATTCTATCAAATTCAGAATGCCCGGCGAAGACCCTGTTGTTAAAATAAAACATACAAAGATCAATGAATTAAAAGATGTATCCGTTCCATTAACAGGAATGCCTTACACGATCATTACAGTTACTGACAATGGTATTGGGTTTGAAACTACCGAAAAGATATTTGAACTTTTCACGCAGCTCCCGGGTGAGGTTAAACACAAAGGCTCAGGTATGGGGCTTGCAATTTGTAAAAGGATCATGGAAATGCATAAAGGATATATTACGGTTGAGGCTGAACCCGGAAAAGGAGCGTCATTTCATTGCTTGTTTCCCGAATAACTTTTAATAGGTCAGTTCTCCTAATTTGTCCAACGCATACAATATGCAGGTAACATGCATTGCCTGAATGATCTTATTTTCACGGATCATATTTTTCAGTTCATTGATAGAATACAATTCAACAATTATTTCTTCATTATGATCCAGTTTCTGCTCCCCTACTTTCTTCCCTCCCCTTGCAAGGAACATGTGCATCCAGTTTGTATTAGTAGAAGGATTGGCTGAAATTTTTCCCAGCGATTCATAAGAAGAAAAACTATAACCGGTTTCTTCCAACAGTTCTCTTGCGATGGCTGTTTGATAATCTTTATCAGTATCATCTACACAACCTCCCGGTAGTTCAATTATAACTTCGCCTACCGGGTGACGATACTGGCGAACCATTATTACTTTATTATCTTCCGTTAAAGCAAACGCCGTAGCCCATTCAGGAAATTCGTAAACATAATAAGGATCGATGATCTTACCAGAGGGAGTCCCGCAAATGTCTTTGCGAACTTTAAACCACAGATCATTGAAAAGATATTCTGAAGAAAGAATTTTCCACTTCAAATAATTACTAATTTTTAATTGTTAATCATTAATTATTTCCACCCCATCTTTTCTCTTAATGAAGTTATATGCGCTACATGATGTTTGCCATGCCAAGCATATAATCCAAGTAAAAACCAAAGGCGCATTGTTTTTTTATGCTCAGGATGAAATACTGTTCTGTTATTCCACTGTTCATCCGTTACATATTTTAAAGTTTCATACCAGCGAAGATGGAGTGCATGTAATAAAGTAAGCGAAATATTGATCGGCAATTTTTGTACATCGCTGAATTCAGCCCAAAGCTTTTCATTATAAGGTTTGATCGTGGGATTGTCTTCCGTTAATCCAACTTTAAAACGGATATAAGCATTCATGTGACTGTCGGCCACGTGATGAACAACCTGCTGTATCGTCCATCCACCCTCACGATAGGGAACATGCAATTGTGATTCATCCAGATTTAAAACCGCATTCTCCAATTGCAATGGTAAAAATTTTATATCTGCCATCCATTCCACTTTCTGATCAATAGAAAATGGTTTGGGTTCGTATTGACCTATCGGGTAACTTAAGTTCTTTTCAATTACTTTAGACATAACTATTAAAAATATTATAGAACATAAAAAAGATTATTCGATCTAAGTCTCCCCTTTAGGGGGACAGGGGGTTGGGTTTACTCCTCCCTCAATGAATGTCCCGTCAAACTAATAAACACATCTTCCATATTTGCTTTTTTTACTTCTTTTGGTCTTTCGAAACCAGACGATACAAGATTGTCTATAAGACGATCGGGTGAATCCATTGCAATTATCTTGCCTGCATCAATGATCGCCACACGATCGCACAGAACTTCCGCTTCATCCATATAATGGGTGGTAATGATCACTGTTGTTCCTTTATCGCGGATACTTTTTACCAATTCCCAAAGGTTTCTTCTTGCCTGCGGATCGAGACCCGTTGTTGGTTCATCAAGGAAAACGATTTTAGGATCATTGATAAGCGTGGTGGCTACCGAGAAACGTTGCTTTTGCCCGCCGCTTAACTCTTTCACTTTTGCATTGGCTTTATCTTAGATTCACCATCTCCAACAAACTCATTGCATCTGCATTCCGGTTATAAAGTCCATTAAACAAAGCGACAAGTTCGACCAATTTCAAATTTGGATAATAACCGCTCGTCTGCAATTGCACACCAATTATTTTTTTAATTTCTTCCGGATCTTTATCAAGGTTAAATCCATTTACCCAAACCTCGCCGCTAGTTTTTTCTCTAAGCGTTTCAATTATTTCCAGCGTTGTTGATTTGCCGGCACCATTCGGACCTAGCAAACCGAATATTTCGCCTTCCTGTACATCGAAACTAATTCCTTTTACAGCTTCGAAGTTTCCGTAGTTCTTTACGAGCTCTTTAACCCGTATGATCGTTTCTTTCATTTTTAAAAAATTAAAATTCAAGTTCCATTTTTACATCTGCTGTTTCAAAAGGCGAATCTTTTACTTCCACATTTTTAAAACCATACTTTTCATACAGCTTTAACGCTGTTTGTAGCTGGTGATTTGAAAAAAGCGTCAGCTTCTTCACTCCTATCTCTTTTGCTTTTTGCAAACAAGTTTCAATTAATATCTTGCTGATCCCTTTTCCCTGCCAGTTTTTTGTTACACTCATTTTTGCCAGTTCAAATATACCATGTCCTTCATTCATCAATGCAGCGGAACCGATTATTTCATCACCAGCTTTTGCCAGCCAGATAAATCCGCCATGGTCAAGTATTGTTCCATTCGGATCATTTAAAACCATCAGGTCATGACTTTCCGTAAGGTTGTACTTATCCAACCATTCAAGATTTAATCTTTTAAATTCTGAATGATACTTTTCCTCATACTCTATTATCTCAATGTTATTCTCCATATTTTCTCCATCACTTAGTCCTACAAATCGTGGTTCAGACAAGTTTCCAGTTCCTTCATCATCCCTTTACTCCCAACAAAAAAAGGTGAACGCTGGTGAAGTTCGGTTGGTTGCACTTCTAAAATTCTTTCTTTACCGTTTGTTGCCTTACCACCTGCCAGTTCAACTATAAAAGCAAACGGGTTACACTCATACAACAATCTTAGTTTTCCTTTCGGTTTATCAGTTGTTCCGGGGTACATAAAGATCCCCCCTTTTATAAGATTGCGATGAACATCAGCAACCATGCTGCCGATATAACGTTGAGTATAAGGGCCACCATCTTCCTTTGCTTTTGCCTGGCATTTATGAATGTAATTTCTTACTCCTTCTTCATACCGGAAAAAATGACCATGATTAACTGAATAGATCTTTCCTGTATCGGGGCATTTAATATCAGGATGGCTCAACGTGAATTCACCAATAGACGGATCTAGTGTAAATCCATTTACACCACGCCGTGTGGCATACACAAGCATTGTGCTGGAACCATAGATCACATAACCCGCCGCTACCATGTTAATTCCTTTTTGTAAAAAATCTTCAAGACTACATGGTGAACCCTTTGGTGTAAGCCGCCGAAAAACTGCAAAGATCGTTCCGATAGACACATTCACATCGATGTTTGCGCTGCCATCCAGCGGATCATACATGCATACATACTTTGAATTATTACTTACCTCATCATCAAATACAATGATGTCA
>VBAS01000285.1:0-998 GCA_005882975.1 Bacteroidota bacterium
AAGCATAACTGAAATGATTATTATCTTTTTCATATTTCGTTTTCTTAGAAATTAATATTAAAATTCACCATTACGTTACGTAGCGATGGGATGGAAGAAACAGTAAGGCCACTGCCTGTAGCTGCATCCAATCCGATCCATTTTGGTGCATACGTTCCAAGGTTGTCAGCACTCAATGAGATATTCAATCCCTGGATACCATATTTTTTCACAAATCGGGTAGCCTCATAGCTCAATGCCAGTTTCTGCAACCTGATAAAACTTCTGTCATAGTATTTCGGTGCTCTTACAGAAGCTTTGGAAGTATAGCTTGGTCTTGGAAATTCAGCGCCAGTATTGTTTGGGGTCCAGTAATCATAAATAGGATGGTTCATATCGCCCCTGTTAGCATAACTATCATTCCACGGGGTATTACCGCCATTGATGAAATAGTCTCCACTGCCCCAGATCGAGTTAATGTAAACTAACAATGACCAGTTACCATAAGNNNNGAATACACGGTCAGAATCTGAAGTGATCTTGCCATCATGATTTACGTCGCGCAATTTGTAAGTACCAGGTTGGTATCCTGCCATGATAGTACCACCGTCTTTATCAGACTGCTGCCACATTCTCTCGACCTGGTAATCGTAAACAACACCCAATGATTTCCCGATAAACAAGTTTGAAGAAACAATATCATCTTCTTTTCCATCTCCATTCCTGTCACCCAACAAATGGGTTACTTTATTTCTGTTAAGTGAGAAAGCTGCTTCGCTTCTCCATGAGAATTTTCTATTAGTGATATTAAGAGAACGCAAGTTGATCTCAAGTCCACGATTCTGAATTTCACCTGCATTCGCTGTAATGGTAGTAAAACCAGATGCACTTGGTAATTGCAGTGTGAAAGCAAGATTGTTGGTACGGGTTGCATATCCATCAATTGAACCAGACAACCTGTTCTTCAGGATGCTGAAATCAAGACCAAAGTTGAGACCAGTTGTTGATTCCCAAACGAG
>VBAS01000285.1:1037-11460 GCA_005882975.1 Bacteroidota bacterium
TCATCATTGCCAAGTGAACTAACGGACTGCGTGTAAGTGTAATTAGCATCGCCCTGGTAATAATAATAACCATTTGAAATTTTAGAAAGGGTGCTATAAGGAGCGATGGATTGGTTACCATTGGTACCATAAGATGCACGCAATGCAAGTGAATTGAATATGGAAGAGTTTTCCATAAACTTCTCTTTCGAAATATTCCAGTTAACACCTACAGAGGAGAAGTTGCCGTATTTGTGATTGGCTGAGAAAGCTGAATAACCATCATGGCGAATCGTTCCTGTTACGGAATATTTTCCACCATAAGTGTAGGTAAGACGTGCCATCTGACCAATGCTTTGAGTTTCAGAACCCGAAGTAGATACGCTTTGGATAGCACCTGCTTGTAAGCGGTAAGTACCAAGCTGATCATTATCAAAACCGGAAGCAGAAAGTGATTCACCATAGGCTTGCGTTTTCTGATCCGAATGGAGCAAAGTCAGGTCAACATTATGTTTTTGAGCAAAAGTTCTGTTATACTTGATAAGGTGATCAAATAAAGTAGCTACACCTCTTGCATAGGCTCTTGAACCTGTACCCTTAGGCCCTTGTCCCTGGTAGGTATTGAATCCATAAAAAGATCCTGTTTCAGATGTATTCTGAGTTTTAGAATAAGTAGCTGTGTATGATAATCCTTTTACCCAGGGAATTTTAATCGTTGCATATCCAATCCCATTCAGGTTACCTGTTCTGTTGTAGCCTTCATTTGCCATCATGGAAAATGGATTTACAAAAGAAGTGGTTGTTTGGGGAAACATGTTGTAGCTACCATCAGCATTGTACACATCAGCATAAGGACTGAATAGGTAAGTACTGCTGCCATTACTTGGATTGGTTGCAACGCCATATACACGTGTATCAGGATAACTTCTGTTGCTATAGAAAGATCTTACTCCGATAGTCATCCAATTAGTGATCTTAGATTCCAGGTTCAGTCTAATTGAATAATGTTTAAAACGGTCATAAAGAATTACACCTTTTTGATCTGTATAGTTTCCTGAAAGGAAATAACTCATCTTATCAGTGCGTTGTGAAACACTCAGGGATGTATTGAAATTATAACCTGTCTGATTGAAAAGACTATAAGGATCTTCTAAAGTAGGCTTATGGTCAGATGTTGCATTGTAATTCACCTTCTCGTTTGTTTGCAGGTAATTTGGTGTTTGATCCATCGGAACAACAGTACCATTATCATTCAGGACATCATTCAAATGTTGCATGTATCCTGGCGCCCCATAAACTTCCAATGGTTTCAATTGGCTGATGGTACCATAACTTGTACGAAACTCAAACTTAGGTTTACCATTTACACCCGTTCCTTTTTTTGATTCGATCAGGATAACACCATTAGCGGAACGTGAACCGTATACAGCGGCTGCACTTGCATCTTTAAGAATGGTTACACTTTCAACATCAGAAGGAGAAATATCAGCAAGCGAACCACTGAAGATAACTCCATCGAGTACGATTAAAGGAGAGTTACCGGCTGCAATTGTATTCTGTCCCCTGATGGTAACCCCAGGTACACCACCTGCAGTGTTGGCTTCACCAACATTCAAACCCGCAACTGTACCTTTCAATACTTCCATAATATTGTTGACGGTAACATTCTCATAGGTCTTCAGGTCTGCTTTTACTACTGCACCTGTTACAGCTTGTTTTTTCTGCGTACCATAACCAACCACAACAACTTCCTGTTGTTCTGTTGCTAATGGTGTAAGTGAAATATTTAATTCTTTTTGATTTCCAATTTTTACTTCCTGTGGTTCCATACCAACATAAGAAAATTGCAAAATCTTAGCGCCTCCAGGAATCTCGATACTGAATTCGCCATTTTCATTAGTAGCTACTCCTTTAGTACTACCTTTTACTGTAACTGAAACACCTTGCAAAGGCTTACCAGTTTCATCAGCTACTTTTCCGCGAACAGTTAGTTTTTGTGTTTGCGAAACTGTGCCTTCTTGTGCATACGTTTTATTAACGGTAGCGCAAGACAGAACTAGTGCAATAACAGTAAAACATAAAACCATTCGGTTTTGTGGAAAGGATCGCCCAGAGCGGATCCGGAAAACATCTAGTCTCATAATGTTGCTTGTTTTTAATTTAAAAATTTTAAAGCAGGTAAACCCCTGTCTTTATTCTCTCAATTGACTTTTATTTTATTGTGATCGGTTTCTTTTTGATTTATTAAAAAATTTATCATCTCCAAATGAATGATTGCGCCTGCATGACTTGCATCATGTTTCAAAACCTCATTCAAATAATTTGCTGATGCTTCATAATTCTTCAAGCCTAATTCACCCAGGCCTTTTAAATAGCGGCAATGATTTTTATTCTTCTCGTTTAAGTCTGTGTCAAACACTAACAGATCAGGAAGTGAGACAGCGAAATAATCGATCTTTATCTCATCATTGAAGTGTTGATCGGCAAATTCAACCAGGCGTTGAAATATCTTTTCGGCTTTTTTTGTTTGTCCTAACTTTAACCATGCCAATCCCTGGTATATAATTTTATCCGGCTGCGGGTCATTATAAAAAATTGCTTGCACAGGTTCGCTAATTCCTTGAGTTGCGTGTTTAAATTTTTCAACAGCCTGCTCATTCATTCCCATTGCTTCATAAACACAGCCTAATAAATAATGAATATCATTTTCCTGTGTTCCAAGTAATTTTCCTTCACCTAAGTTTTCGGGGTATTGTTCTGCAGCTTCCAATAAACAAAGCGCCGTATCAAATTGCTTTTCCTGGATAGCGTTTTTAGCAAGCTCTAAATGGGATATTAAATACTGACGCACAACCTTTCCTTCTCCGCCTTCCCATGGATGAAAAATTCTTTCTTCCAGCATTTTCTTTGCGGTCTTGTAATTACCGAGGCTATTTTCAAGTGAAATTTTTTCCAGGTACAGATCATCTCTCTGCATCACAAGTGTGTGATGCTCATTTAATATTTCCAATCTTTTTTTAATGGGATAATTCAGTCTTTTATATAACTGATCCAACTCCATTAAAACTCTTGCATCCGTTTTATCAAGGCAGAACGCAAGTTCAAGAGCATTAAGAGCTTTCTCAGGTTGCTGTTCTTTATTAAAATATAAAAGGGAAAGATTCCGATGTGCTGTAGGAAAAGAAGGATCGATAGCTATACTTTTTTCAAAAGCATTTATTGCTTCAGCATATTGACGAAACCCAAACCATAAATTTC
This sequence comes from Bacteroidota bacterium, assembly GCA_005882975.1. Classification (GTDB taxonomy): domain Bacteria; phylum Bacteroidota; class Bacteroidia; order Chitinophagales; family Chitinophagaceae; genus VBAS01. The sequence continues at coordinate 4,275 of VBAS01000285.1, forward strand.
CAAGGTAGTAGAATGCCTTATCATCTTTTGAATTAGCAGCGATCGCATATTGCAATACTTTGATCTCTTCCAGTTTATTCGGAAAGCAATAATCCGATTTGCAGTTATAAGCTTTTTTGGCAAATGTTTTTGCTGCTTTCTCGTCGCCAGCCTTTGCTGCAAAATAGCTCATAGCATAGTAGGCAATAGGGTACGGATCATTATTTCCACTTACATAGAATTGTAATAATTCAATCGCCTCAGTAAAACACCCTGCATTGCTATAATCAAATGCATACTCCAAATAATTATTCGGAGCATTTCGCATCACTAGTTGAAGGTTTTTCAAAGTCTCATCTGCCTTAGAATTTTCACCAGTTTCTTTCAACAGCAAATACTTTTCAAAACTGCATGCAAAGTTGAAAGGATCAATTTCCAGTGACTCCTTGATACAATTAAAAGCAGCGGAGTAGTTCTTTAATTTTCTAAGCGCAACTGTTTTTAAATGTCTTGCAGTGTGACTATGATAATTTCTGATCAATGATTTCTCGATCAATACAAATGCCTCAGAAAAATTATTGTTTGATAGATCTATTCTTGCTAATTGCAGAAAGCTGCTATGCTGCCATGAATCATTCCAGGTAGCTTTATAAAAAGCATCATATGCCTCTGATAACTTTTCCTGGAATTGCAGGCTAACTCCTAAATTATAATAAGCCTCTCCATCGTATGGATTTGGATTTCGTGATGTGATCGTTTTGATTGCTGTTCTGAAATATGTTTCAGCTTTAGCAAACTGTCCACATCTTAATAATTGCAACCCCATCGCATTATTACATCTGCTGTCGTTCGGTTCTCGTCTCAATGCCTCTGCATAATAATCGGAAGCCTGGTAGGTAGCATGACGATATTGTTCGATATGTAATCCATTCAGAAATAATTCTTCAATGCTTTCTATTTCTGAAGGATGTTTTGCAGGTGTTGCAGCTTGCGGAATTGCTGGGGCTTCTGTATTTGTTACTTCATAATTAACGAGAACTTTTCCATCTTCAGTTACTACATCTACTATCAGATCATGTATTTTAAATACAGAAGATGTTTCAATGCTTATTTCAAATACATGTTCGGGCGAAAGATCTGCCTGGAACTCTTTTATTATTATCTCGCGGTTACTATTATAAAAATTAACGCTGCTTTTCGGATATATTCCTGTTGCATACACAATTACCGAAACTGCTTTTTCATTTATCTCAACATTGATCATCGCTTCCTTTGTAGCATTTTTTACCATCCCAACTTTATGATATGGCATAAAATATTGCTCAAAAGTTTTTTCTTCATTTGGTTGCAACCAGGAAAAATCAGGCTGATTGTCAGTGAACACTCCTGTCATCAATTCAACATATGGTCCATCATCATCAGTCAGGTTTCTGTCCCATGTTTGTCCGAAATCACCATTACCCCATGTCCATTGTTTTTTACCTGGTGAAATATGATGATTTGCCACATGAAGAATCCCTGATCGTGTATCATGTTCATAACCGCCAACAAAATCATAATCTGATTTAATGGCCATATAAGAAGTTGGTACGGGAATATTTTTATACATGGAGATATCAGTGCCCGGTGCATAGTTCACTTTATAATACGTGCCAGTTGCAATGGGAAAATCTGATACATCTCTTTTGCCATGATCAAATACCGCGTGTACATCAGGAGGAAAAACAGATTGATAATGATCATTTACTTTCACTGCAGGATTAGCCCACCATAGAAAGGTTTGAGGTAACGATGAACGGTTAAATAATTTTCCTTTGACTTCGAGATACGCTTTGTCAGGATATAAAGTAAACCCAGCCTGGCATTTAGTACGAAACATGAGTTCGACCTCATTTACCCAAACCGTCTTGCTGCCATCAACATTTTCTTTTATTGTAAAATCAACAGGTAAAAAAGTAGAAGGGCGATGATGCTGAGGCCAGTTAAATTCGATACCGCCATTGATCCATGGACCAGTTAGTCCTACCAAGGCAGGTTTTATGACCTGGTTATAATAAACAAAATCACGTTTCCTGATCTTATCATAAGCCCGGTGAATGCGACCACCGAGTTCAGGAAGTATCATGATCTTCAAATAATCGTTTTCGAGAAATAAAGCCGTGTATTCCTTATCTTTTTTTTCATCTTCGATCTTTTCTACAACTGCATGGGGATAAACAGTTCCGCTGCTGCCCTGGTATACTCTTTTCTCCAGGAAAATTGGATTTTTTTCCGGAGGACCAGTATGATATGTAGGCAAAACAACCGTTTCTTGCCAAACTAAAACAGATCTATTCATACAGCAATCAGCAATTTTTATAGTCAGCCTTAATCAATGATTTCCGCGAGCAAGGTAGGAATCGAATAAAGCGGCTTTTCCGCCACTTTATGAATCATACTGATTAGATGACCAACTCCATTATTTACGATATAAAAATTTAGCAACTCGTGATAACCTTGTAAATCATTATTACCATTAACAAAACTATATGGCTTTAAAATTTTGCAGATAGAATAACTTACGGTAATGATGGACTATTTTATTATCTTGTGATATGAGTGAAACGCGGAAAAGAGAAGGATTCAAAGGGCAAAGAGCGATTGTAATACCGGCAAAGATCCTTGCACAGCATTTTGACAATCATCCCATAGTAAAGCAATTATACATCACGGATATTGGTTATTATCCTAATGCTTTATATCACTACAGGCAAAGAAGCCATGGCATTAATCAAAATATTCTTATCTACTGCGTAAAAGGAAGTGGTTGGGCTAAGATTGCTGATAGAAAATATAATATGTCAGCAGGAGACTTCGTGTTGCTTCCTGCTAATACACCTCACGAATACGCAGCGGATGAACAAGCGCCATGGACTATTTACTGGATGCATTTTAAGGGAACGAATAGTTCGGACTTTGTTGATATGATGCTGAAAAGAATGGGTGATCATGTTGCCTCTATTTCATTCCAGGAAAAAAGACTGCAATTGTTTGAAGAAATTTACACAAGTTTAGAAAGAGGTTATAGCATAGATAATATTTGTTATGCCAGTTTAAGTCTTCAATATTTTTTAGGTTCCTGCAGTTTTGACAATAATTATATGGCAATAAATGAAAAGACAGACAGCATTTCACTTTGTGTTAATTACCTGCAAAAACATATTGATAAACCACTCTCGCTAAATGATATTGCAAGTGCAGTAAATCTCTCAGTGTCTCATTTTGCCAGTATATTTAAAAAGAATACCGGCTTCTCTATTATTGAATATTTTAATCATTTGAAAACACAAAAAGCTTGTCAATATTTACAGTTCACTGATCTGCGTGTAAACGAAATTGCGGATCGCCTGGGAATTGACGATCCTTATTATTTTTCAAGAATGTTTACGAAAATAGTTGGTACCTCTCCCAACAAGTACAGGAGCAGGAAAAAGATCCCGGTATATGCAGATAAGCTTACTTAAATAATATTATCCATCATTTTCAAAACAAACTCTATTTTTTTGTTCGGGAATAAAAGCAGTTTTGTCTCTGCAAAAGAGCCATATGACGAGCAGCCATCAATACAATTCAAAATACATACTTGCTTTATCCTTTATTTCTGCCTTAGGCGGATATTTATTTGGATTTGACTTCGCTGTTATCTCCGGCGCATTGCCATTTTTAAAAGATAAATTCAATCTTAATGAATACTGGGAAGGTTTTGCAACAGGTAGTTTAGCATTAGGTGCGATCGTTGGCTGTATTGCTGCAGGTAAAATTGCAGATAAGAAAGGAAGGAAGCCGGGATTATTAATAGCAGCTTCTGTTTTTTGTATTTCATCATTGTTCATGGCATTTTCTCCAAACCGGGATCTATTTATAGCTTCACGTTTTGCCGCTGGTATTGGAGTAGGAATGGCTTCAATGCTTTCACCATTATATATAGGAGAAATAGCACCAGCTCACTATAGAGGCAGGATGGTAGCTATAAATCAATTAACAATTGTACTGGGCATTTTAATTACAAATATTGTTAACTATTCGCTGAGAAATGAAGGTGATGATGCATGGCGCTGGATGTTTGGCCTTGGTGCTATTCCTTCTTTGTTATTTTTTATCGGTGTTTTATGGCTGCCGGAAAGTCCAAGATGGTTATCACAAATGAATAAGCTTGAAAAAGCAAAGATCATTTTAGAAAGAATTGGTGGAACCGGTTTCAGCAATACAACCATTAATGAAATTCAAAGATCATTTCAGACCGTTAACAAAGTAAAGTTCTCCTCTGTTTTCGAAAAAAAAATATTGCCTGCAGTACTGATTGGTATTGGACTAGCAGTGTTTCAACAGTTTTGCGGAATTAACGTAGTATTTAATTACACCTCTACAATTTTTAAAAGCATTGGCGCTTCCAAAGACGATCAATTGTTACAAACTGTATTTATTGGTAGTGTAAACCTCCTGTTCACATTGCTCGCTATGGCCCTTGTTGATAAAATAGGACGTAAACCTCTTATGCTTTTAGGAGCAGGAGGTCTTACCATATTGTATTTATTTATTTCATATTTACTTGGTGCCAAATCCGCATCAGTTTCCTGGTTTCTTTTAACTGCAATTGGTATATATGCGTTGACGCTTGCACCTGTAACCTGGGTTTTGATATCTGAGATCTTCCCCAATAAAGTTCGGGGCACTGCAACATCAATTGCTGTATTGAGTTTATGGGCGGCTTACTTTATTCTCACTTTTACTTTCCCCGCTCTTTATAGTAAGCTGCAGGAAAAAACATTTTACGTGTATGCCGTTATTTGTTTTATCGGGTTTCTATTTGTCTATAAAAAAATAAAAGAGACAAAAGGAAAAACGCTTGAGGAACTGGAAACTGTATTTGTCCAGCACTGATCCATCATTTTTGTAATAAATAAAATTGCAATAATGAAACTTCGGATATTGCATTGAAAATAATTTTTCAATCGATAAGTATGCTTTCCGAAAAACTCATTTATTTCTATCAATCTTTGCGGCCTCCTAAAAATTTACCAAAAGGCATCGGAGTTTTATTCCCACAAAAGGACAAACAAGTAATTGAGCTTGTTAAAAAATTCTTTGAGAAGTATTTTAATGATAACAATCAACGTCGGCTTATGTTGGGTATTAATCCCGGGCGATACGGCGCAGGAATCACAGGTGTAAATTTTACAGCGCCACGTCAATTAAAAGAAAATTGCCGAATTGATCATCATCTTTCTTTAACATCAGAATTGTCTGCTGAGTTTATTTATGATATGATCAACGAATACGGTGGTGTGAAAAAATTTTACAAAGATTGGTTCATCGGTTCGGTTTCTCCATTAGGTTTTGTAAAAAATGGAAAGAATATAAATTATTATGATGATAAAAAATTAATAACCGCAGTAACTCCATTTATAGTTGACTGCATCAATAAGCATGTTGCTATAGGCTTTACCACTGAAAAATGTATTTGCATTGGCGGAGAAAAGAATTTTAAATTTTTATCCGGCCTGAATAATGAATATAAATGGTTCCAAGAGATCGTTCCTTTACCACACCCCCGCTTTATCCTGCAATACCGCCGCAAACAGAAGGATCAGTTTATTCAACAATATTTGTCGGCCCTGCGACTTGGCCGGTAAATAGTTTCCCGTAGCTTTGCTCTTCTTAATTTTTCGCATATGAAAATCTTAGAGGGTTCTAGCCTCGTCTGATAAGGACCTAAAATTTACGGAGATACATTTTGAGCAACATCCTGTTGCCATTTATTTCATTTATTATAAAAAAGATTTTCAATCATGCAGAATCAAACTGTACATAAAAACAAATTCTCTCATTTTACTTCTTTAGTCTGGCAATCGATCAAAGGAGGAGATTATGATTATACACAAGGAAGCATTCGTGTGGCAATCGTATTATTAGCCGTCCCCATGATCCTTGAACTGATCCTTGAAAGTGTATTTGCCGTAGTAGATATGTATTTCGTGAGCCATATGGGTCAAGGTGCAAAGCAAGCAATGGCAACTGTTGGCTTAACTGAATCGGTGATCTCAATTGTTTATACACTTGGATTTGGAGTGAGTATGGCTGCCACCGCAGTAGTAGCAAGAAGAATTGGTGAAAAAGACAATGAGGGTGCTGCTCACGCAGGTGCGCAATCCCTACTTATCGGAATTGTTGTATCAGTAGTATTAAGTATTGCAGGTGTCATCTTTGCTCCATCTGTATTAAAATTAATGGGAGCTGCACCAGATGTAATAGCAGAAGGAACTTCTTTTGCCCGGATCATGTTTGGCAGCAGCATCGTGATCATCATGCTTTTTTTGATCAATGGCATTTACCGTGGCGCTGGTGATGCAACTATGGCCATGCGAAGTTTGTGGATAGCCAGTGGCATCAATATCATTCTTTGCCCGTTACTGATCTATGGATACGGGCCATTCCCGGAACTGGGATTGAAAGGAGCTGCTATTGCAACTGTTATTGGCAGAACCACAGGAGTTATTTACCAATGTTATCATTTGTTTGGCGGCAAGAGAATAATTCATTTAGTCCGACACCATTTTAAATGGGATACACCGGTGATAAAAACTTTGGTTGAGGTAGCGTGGCCTGCCACTTCACAGTTTTTTATTCAAAGCGGAAGCTGGATCATTCTTTCGTATCTCGTTTCTAAAACTGGAAGCACAGACGCAAGTGCTGGTTACCAGGTGGCGATCAGGAATGTTGTATTCTTTATTTTACCGGCATGGGGTTTAAGTAATGCTGCAGCAACACTAGTGGGACAGAATCTTGGTGCGAAAGAACCGGAGAGAGCAGAACGAAGTGTAATATTAACAACCAAATGCAATGCAATTTTTATGGGAGCGGTTATGCTTATCTTCTTATTCTTTTCATCACCCATCATAAGCATTTTTACAAATGAGGCAAAAGTGCATGCCTACGGTGTATCAGCATTGCAGATCATCGGAGCCGGTTATATTTTTTATGGGATAGGCATGGTAATGATACAGGCATTAAATGGAGCCGGCGATTCAAAAACACCTACACTTATAAACTTAGTGGGTTTTTGGTTTTTCCAGATTCCTTTAGCATGGATTCTTGCAAAAGGATTTGATATGGGACCTATTGGCGCTTTTATCGCAATACCAGTTGCAGAAACAGTTTTAGCTCTCCT
>VBAS01000380.1 GCA_005882975.1 Bacteroidota bacterium
TCATAATTAGTGGTGTTATCATCTCTCTTTATAAAAGAAGCCAGCTTCCCGACGATTAAAAATATTTATTTAAAAGATTTGGCTGTGACAATTATTTAATCGTATATTTGCGATAAGGGATAAAGAAAAATGGCAATCCACAAGAAAGAAGAGTTTTCCCAAAAAGAACAGGACCTGGCAGCTTTTGCAAAAGCATTAAGCCACCCGGCACGTATTGCAATCCTGAAAGTGCTGGCGCAAAAAAATGAATGTATCTGTGGTGAAATAGTTGACTTGTTGCCCCTGGCGCAGAGTACAGTAAGCCAGCATTTAAAAGAATTAAAAAATGCGGGGTTGATTGACGGAACTGTTGATGGGCCACGAAGCTGCTATTGTATCAATTGGAAAGCATTTGAAAAATTCAATGGTGAGTTCAGTTTTCTTTTCAACAAACTGAAAGTTCAGAGTGAAAAAGCCTGTTGCTGATTAGCAGAATAGTGATAAGAATGTACAAGAGTGCGACGCAACAGAAGTTAAATAGTAGTAATAAAGCTGGAAACATAATTACATAACCTTTAAAAAGTAAAGCCATGAACACAAAAGATCCAGGAAACGGCGGATGCTGCGGCGGTATCACAGATATGGGTTGCTGCTAAATCATCACAAAGAGTCTCGCCCGAGGCGAGACTCTTTAATTTTATAAAATGAAAAAGAAATTACTTTTTGTTTGCGTTGAGAATAGCAATCGTTCTCAAATGAGTCAGGCTTTTGCAAAAATGCTGGGTGGCGAAAATGTAGATGCGTATAGCGCAGGCTCAAAGCCATTGGGTATTGTAAATCCCAAAGCAATTACTTCAATGAAAGAACTGGGTTATGATCTGAGCAAACATGAAAGCAAATCATTAAAAGATGTTGAACAATTCGCTCCTTTTGATGCAGTAGTAACAATGGGTTGCGGTGATGCTTGTCCTTGGATGCCTGCCAAAAAATTTATTGATTGGGAAATACCGGATCCAAAAAATATGCAGCCAGATGACTTTAATAAAGCAAGAGATCTTATCCGGAATAAAGTAAAAGAGTTGTTACAAACACTTTAGTTTTGTCAAAATTTTTTCTTTGCAAACCCCGATCCTATCTAACCGCACATATATTTTTCTTTTCTCTTTGCTGGGATTGGTTTATATAGCAGGGCTTTTTGTTCCGTTAATGGATAACGATTCAGGTCATCATGCAGATATCGCCTTGCGAATGTATCTCACCGGCGATTACGTCACATTATACGATCATCGAGGCGATTATATTGATAAGCCGCATTTTCTTTTCTGGGCATCGGCAATGAGCTATCATATTTTTGGTGTTACTTCTTTTGCATACCGGTTTCCTTCTTTTCTTTTTACTATTCTTGGCACTTATTCCATATTTCGCCTGGGAAAAGAATTGTATGGTCGTGAGATCGGAAAACTTGCGGCATTAATAGCGGCTTCCTCTTTCTGTTATATTCTCGCCAACAACGATGTTCGTATGGATGCGATACTGACCGCAGCAATTGCTTTTGCAACATGGCAGCTGGTAGCATATGTTCATCACAGAAAATTTATTTTTCTTTTGGGTGCTGCATTGGGAATGGCTATTGGTTTTTGTACAAAAGGACATGTTGGGTTAGTTACCCCGGTAGCCGGCATTTTTTTTTACATATTATATAAAAGGGATTGGAAGCTGTTGTTTGACTGGCATTGGTTGATCGTCATTTTTTTCTTTGCAGTTTTTATTTCTCCCGTTGTCTATTGTTACTATTTGCAGTTCAATCTTCATCCTGAAAAAATTTCGCAAGGAATAAAAGGAGTGAATGGTGTAAAATATATTTTATGGAGTCACAGTTTCGATCGTATAAAGGGAGCGGAAAGATTTGGCGCTGTCGGCAAGGAAGATCATTTCTTTTTCCTCCATACATTTCTTTGGACATTTGCGCCCTGGTCTTTTTTGGCATTCATTGCGTTGTTCATTCGGTTAAAAAATTTCTTTGCCACCAAAGAAGAATGGTTGAGCACAGGAGTCTTTGTGATGCTGGCGGCTTTAATAAATTTTTCAAACTTCAAGCTGCCTCATTATTTACCGATCCTTGCTCCGGCAACCTCACTGATCGTTGCGCATTTGTTTGTGTCGCGTTGGAATGATGAACGATGGAGAAAAGCATTTTATATTATTCAATTATCATCATCTGTTTTATTACTTGCAACGGCCACCCTGGTTAATACATGGGCTTTCCCCATAAAAAACACATTGGTGCTTATTGGATTTATTTTTTTTCTTGCCGTTGTTTTTTATTTCTTTTTAAGCAAAATGTATAATAACATACAAAGATCGATTACCATTTCGGTGGCAGCTATTGCCTTGTTTTTCTTTTTGGCGAATACAAATTTTTACCCGCAATTATTAACCTACCAGGGTGGCAAGCCACTTGCTGATTTGACAAGGAGTATTGCTGATCCAAAAAATGTTTTTTTCTGGAAGAATACATTTAGCTCCACTTATAATTTCTATTCGGCATCCAACCGCCAGCTGTATAATGATTCTTTAAAACAAACAGGAAAAAGTTTCTGGCTGATATATGAAAAATCACAGCAGCAGGAAATTGATTCTTTGGGACTTCAATCCGGAAAAACATTTTCTGTTCCAGATTACGAGATCACCAGATTGAAAAAAGGTTTTATTGCTCCTGATACAAGAAGAGAAACATTGGACACAATGATAATGACTGAGATTCCTGGAAGAAAAAACTGAACTTTTCT
>VBAS01000286.1 GCA_005882975.1 Bacteroidota bacterium
TCCATAATATTTGTTTAAACTTAGCAAAAATACAGGCAAAAGGCTTTCTTTTCGGAATTAGAAAATTGCACTCGTTTTTGTTTTTTACTTTTGTAAATAAATAAGATTTAAAATGATAGTTACAGAGAGCAAACCAGTGACGATGACAGAAGGAGCTATCAGGCAAATAAAAAAACTGATGGAACAGGAGAATTTTGATTCAACTCAAAAGCTCAGGGTAGGAGTTAAGGGCGGCGGTTGTTCGGGCATGAGTTATATTCTTGGATTTGATCATCCTGCAGAAAAAGATAAGTCATTCGAAATTGAAGGTATCAGTTGCATCATGAATGCAGCACATGAAATGTATGTATACGGCATGGAGGTCGATTGGCAGGATGGATTGAACAATCGTGGCTTCACTTTTAAAAATCCCAATGCAAGTACTACTTGCGGATGCGGAACCAGTTTTGCTGTCTAAACGATCCTGAAATATTTTAAACAAAATAAAACCCCTGCAAGCAGGGGTTTGTTTATTTAGATAGTCAAAAACTTATTAGCTTTTTATTGTCGCCGGTTTTACTGTTGACTTTTGATTTGTTGTCGTAACGGCTTCAGTCTTACCTAATGCTTTACGTTTTCCAAGGTCAACAAGCAACGGTGCCGCAACAAAGATCGAAGAATAGGTACCGGTAATAACGCCTATCAACATCGCGAATGCGAAACCTCTTGTTACCTCTCCACCAAATATAAAGAGGATAAGAATTGTAAGGAACACAGTTAATGAGGTCATGATCGTACGGCTCAATGTATCATTGATAGCCCTGTTGATGATGTTTTCTTTTGTATCCCCTTTCATAGTTCCACTGTATTCACGGATCCTGTCAAATACGATCACCGTATCGTTCATTGAGAACCCGATAACGGTAAGTATCGCGGCGATAAAATGTTGGTCAAGTTCTAATGGGAATGGAACTATATTTTTCAGGAATGAGAATGCAGCAAGAGTTACCAAAACGTCATGTAGCAAAGCGACGATCGTACCAAGTGAATATCTCCAGTCGCGGAAACGGATAAAGATATAAAGGGCGATGATCAGCAATGAAATTATCGTTGCATTTCTTGCTCCTCTTTTTAAATCATCTGAAATGGTTGGCAAAACTTTCTTTGAACCAAGTTTATTTTGGGTTTCAAATTGATGATAGCTTACACCATTCAAATGATTCTTTAATCCACTGTACAATTGAGTTTCTACTAGCGAATCAACAATAGGACGCGGATCATTGATAAGATAAGATGTAGTAATATCAAGCTGGTTATTTAATCCTACAGTTTTAATAGTAGGACTTTCCTGTAATGCTACTTCAAGATCTTTACGTATTCCCTCAACATCCAAAGATTTTGATCTGTCAAACTGAACTGTATAGCTGCGTCCTCCTTTAAATTCAACACCTTGATGGAAACCGTTAAAGATCGCACCAATACCAAGGACCAACACTAGCATTGATATCATGTAAGCATACTTGCGATATTGAATAAATTTAAAATTCGCATGTTTAAAGATCTTGCGGCTAATACCTGTAAAGTACTCGAGGTGTTTCTTTTTATTGGTAAACCAATCACTCACCCAACGGCTTACAAGGATACCGCAGAATAATGAAAGCAGGATACCGATGATCTGTGTTGTGGCAAATCCTTTTACAGGACCTAATCCAAAAACGAACAGGATGATAGCGGTTAACAATGTTGTTACGTGAGCATCCAGGACAGGTGGTAAAGAACGCCGATAACCATCGGCTATCGCCAGTTGGTAACCTTTCCCTCGTGTTAACTCTTCTTTGATACGTTCATAAATGATAACGTTTGTATCCACCGCCATGCCGATAGTAAGAACAAGACCGGCAATACCAGGTGCAGTAAGAGTAGCGCCAAAAGAAGTTAATACTCCAACTGTAAACAGGAGGTTTAGAATAAGTGCGATGTTAGCTATCCATCCGCTGGTATTATAATAGATCAGCATCAGTAAAAAGATAACAACAAATGAAATGAGAAATGCCATGCTGCCACCACGAATAGCTTCAGCTCCCAAAGTTGGACCTACTACTTGCTCCTGAACGATCTTGGCTGGTGCAGGCAGCTTACCAACTTTTAAGATACTCGCAAGGTCCTGGGCTTCCTGAATAGTGAAACTTCCGGAGATCCGGGAATCTCCACCTTCAATTTTTTGTTCTGCTATCGGAGCTGAATAAACTGTGTTATCAAGAACAATAGCAATAGGAATTCGATTTTTTGCACTTTTGTCTGTAAGTGTTGCCCAATCACTGGCACCTTTTTGATTCATGCTCATCAATACGATCGGGTTACCAGTGAGTGGTTCATAATCCTGTCTTGCATCTGTTACCACATCGCCTTCGATTGGTGCTTTATCTAGTCCGTAGGTTTTAATAACATATAAACCCACATAATCATTTTTCCTTTCTGTTTTCGAATCTGTTTCCACTATTCCATAATGGATCCTTGCATCGGCAGGAAAATTCGCGACCAGATTCAAATATTTTCTAACAGTTCCAGTGTCTTTTATTTTAACTTGTCCAATAGCTGCAGGATATATAGTTTTTTTAGTTGTAGGGTCCTGGTAGGGTGATATGAATTGTATATATTCTCCGAGTGATTTTCTTTTATCACCAGAAGTTGGTGCAGCAGTTGCAGAGCCAGTAGGTGTTGTTTGTGTTTGACCAGTCAGGATCTCAGAAAGATTTTTATCTTTTTTTCCGGTAGTATCAACTTTTTTAGTTGTTGTATCTTTCTTTCCGGTTGTATCTTTTGCCTTCAATAAAGTGGTATCAGTTGGTCCGCCCATTAATTCATTAAATGCCTTTTCCGCAGCTGTCAATTCATTTTGTAACTCTCCAATATTGTACACTTCCCAAAACTGCAGATTTGCAGAAGCCTGTAAATATTTTCTTACTCTTTCCTTATCATCAACGCCAGGCAGATCAACAGTGATAATTGCTTTGGATTCATCAAGGTTGATGTTGGGTTGAGCAACGCCGAACTGATCGATCCTGCTCCGCAGAACCTGGTAAGTTCTATTGATCGCCTGGCCAGCCTCTTTACGAATTACTTCAAGAACTTTGGCATCACTTGCATTGCTTGGGATCTGGTCTGCATTGGCTGCAGAAAAAATGCCAGCCATTTTTCCATCACCTGCAATGTTTTTAAATTGATTGTAAAATATAGAAATGAAATCAGCATCACTATTTGCTTTTTGCTTATTAGCTTCTTCAAGAGCTTTTAAAAACTGCGGATCTCTTGAATTATTACTCATCGAACGGATCAAACCGGTAAGTTCAACTTCCATCGTTACACTCATACCGCCTTGCAGATCGAGTCCAAGATTTAATTCTTTTTCCCTTGAATACTCATAGGTGTTTCCAAACCATGTGATCTTGTCTTCTTTCGTACTGTCGAGAATTTCGTTAAGACGGGCTCTGTAAAGTGTTTTAAGTGAGTCAGTGTAATCTGCAGTCTTTGCAAACTTTTTTGCTTCCGGATAAGTTGCATTCATGTAAGCCTGGGCACGGTCGGCCATTTTACTTTCATGTTTGTTTACAAACCAGGTGAAAGAAAGAAGCCAAACAGAATAAATAATAAGCAGGATTGCAAACACCGCTACTAAACCTCTTAATTGCATACGGGATAGATTTACTTTTATTGCCTCATTGCCAATTCCCACTGTGGTTTGGGCAAGCGGCTGGGATTTTTTTTTGGAGGGCAAAGATAGGGGTTTCGCTCAGAAAAAATTGATAAAAAAATGACTTGATGTCAGTGGTTTTCAACAGCTAATCAGGGATTCAAATGGTTAATTTGGATTAAGTTTAAGCCATGAAAATTTTTCCGTGGGCGGTCAGTATGTTTTTATTATTAGCAACAGCTTGCACAACCCCTGTAAAAATCAGTAAGTCCCGGCTAATTGAATCAAAAAACGACTCTTCTTTATATGTTAGCGGGATCACCCATGCTTTCCTTATCGATATTCTAAAACAACATGCTGATCTTTTTCAATCAGTACTTTCCAATCCTGACTATAAAGTTCAGATCATTTATTCTCAAATTGACCGAAGGAAAAATGGGAAAGCTGGATTCACCGATCATTATTTTAATATCAATGATTCATCTTATTTCTATCCGGCATCAACCGTGAAATTACCCATCGCAATTTTAGCTTTGCAAAAATTGAACGAGCTAAAAATTGCCGGCCTCGATAAAAATACCACGATGATATCTGAGGCTGGATACAGTGGACAAACTGAAGTTTATAACGATCCTTCAACGCCAGATGGACGTCCAACTATTGAACATTATATAAAAAAGATATTATTGGTTAGCGATAATGATGCGTTTAACCGACTGTATGAATTTCTTGGCCAGGAGTATATCAATAATAGGTTGCACAAAATGGGGTATAAAGAAGTGCAGATCATTCATCGTCTCGATATCAGTTTATCTGAAGATGAGAACAGGCATACAAATCCAGTGAGATTTTTTGATACCAGTGGCAAGCTTATTTATGAAAAGCCTTTAGGGGCAAGTAAACTTCTTTATGCAGAACGTAACACAAAAATGGGAAAGGGTTTTTATCGTGGTGATCAGTTAGTCCATGAACCTTTTGATTTCTCAAAAAAGAACAGGATGTCATTAAAGACATTGCATAATATTGTTCGTAGTGTAATGTTTCCGGAAGCAATTCCAAAAAAACAGCGTTTTGATCTTACAAAAAGTGACTATGAATTTTTAAGAAAGTATATGTCAATAACACCATTTGAATCGAAATTTCCTTTTTATGACAGGGAAAATTATTGGGATAGCTATGTAAAATTTTTATTCTATGGTTCGGAAAAAATTCCAATGAAAGAGGGTATCCGGATCTTTAATAAAGTAGGAGATGCGTATGGTTTTTTAATAGACGCCGCTTATTTCGCAGACTATAATAATAATGTTGAATTTATGTTGAGTGCCGTCATCCATTGTAACAGTGATGGCATTTTTAATGATGATAAATATGATTATGATCAAGTTGGTTTTCCATTTATGAAACATCTTGGACAAGTGATCTATGATCTTGAATTAAAAAGAACAAAGAAGGTAATTCCTGACCTCAGTAAATTTCGATTTAATTATACGCAGTAAACAGGTGTTAGTCCCATAAATAGGCAACTATATACGAGTTGGGACAAAGGCTACTTTTTTTGAACAGTATAAAATTTCGCTATTTCTTCCTCAATCGGTTGAACAGATTTTACCGGAGTAATATTATATGTAACATAAAGTTTACCGTCTAACACATCGATAATAATATTTCCATTGATCTTATTAACAAGAGCTGGTCTGCCAATGGCATTTTCAATTTCTGCTAACATTGAAGCCATTGGAACAGCTTCAAAAGCGTTTAACCCTTCGGTTGAAGGGTAGTCTTTCTTAATTAACTCTCCGTCTTTGTAATAATGGGTGGATTTAAAATTTATCATCTTTGGTGGTTTGTTTCTTAGAATACCAATAAAAAGTCCCTCAGTTGAAACAAAGGGACTGGTAATAAAATATTACCATAAGCCTGAAAATGAGAATGAATATAATTGAGAAAGCTTTAAACTGGAAATATTACCAGATTACTTGATGCAGGTTATTTTTTCTTCTTTTGCACTATATGTATTCTGACAAATAAAGCAATACCTAAAACGGAGTAGCTTTTGTCCCAACTCGTATATAGTTGCCCATAAATAAGTATTTTTGTTTTTTAAATAAACTATTAATGCAAGCAATCGTAGAACCCGTGCAACTATCCTCTTTATTAGATCGTTTTGCCGAACCAGAAACTTTGAAGATGGCCAAGCTCGGCCGTGAACTCAGGGCAAAAGGTATTGATGTTATTGATCTTAGTTTGGGTGAGCCCGACTTTGATACACCGCAGCATATTAAAGATGCTGCGAAAAAAGCAATTGATGATAACTGGAGTCATTATCCACCGGTTGCCGGTTATCCTGATCTACGTGAAGCAATTTGCCAGAAATTTAAAAGAGATAATAATTTAGATTATAAGCCTGAAAATATTGTGGTTTCTACCGGTGCAAAACAAAGTCTTGCCAATGCAATACTTGCCCTCGTTGATGTTGGCGATGAAGTGATCATCCCGGCCCCGTTTTGGGTTTCCTATTCTGAGTTAGTAAAGATTGCAGGAGGAGTTCCTGTGATCGTAAGAACGGCTATAGAAAATAAATATAAGATCACTCCACCACAATTGGAAGAAAGTATTACAGAAAGATCAAAAGTTGTTTTGTTCTCTTCTCCTTGTAATCCAAGTGGCTCAGTATACTCAAAAGAAGAATTAAAACAATTGGCCGGTGTCCTCGAAAATCATGCGGGCATTTCAATTATTTCTGATGAAATATATGAGTACATAAATTTTGTGGGACATCATGAAAGCATTGCCCAATTTGAAAATATAAAGGACAGGGTGATCATCGTAAATGGTTTGAGTAAAGGATTTGCAATGACAGGTTATCGCCTCGGTTACATTGCCGCAAACCCGATCGTTGCAAAAGGGTGTGAAAAGATCCAGGGACAATTTACCAGCGGTGCAAATGCGATAACGCAACGTGCCGCTATCACCGCGTTAACTACTGATCTGCGTCCATCAATGGAGATGACAAAAGAATTTACTCGTCGCCGCAAACGTATTCTTGAATTATTGAATAAGATCCCCGGTGCTTATACTGCTGAACCAGATGGTGCGTTTTATATTTTCCCGGTAGTGAAAGAATTTTTCGGAAGATCTAGCGGAGAAAACATGATCAAAGACGCTGATGATCTTTGTATGTACTTACTCAATTCAGCAAATGTGTCTACTGTAACGGGCCGAGCATTTGGTGAACCTGATTGCATTCGTATTTCATTTGCAAATAGCATGGAAAAAATTGAGACAGCAATGGCGAGGATAAAAGAAGCATTGGTGAAGCCGGCTAGTTGCAATAATTCGGTGTAACGGGAATCTTGTTGTATGGATTTTAACATAGGCTCAAACTTCAGCCATAGAAAATCTAAGTCACGCATTTCATAGCTTTTTTTCAATAAGCGAAAGGCATCATCGGTTTTTCCGATAAAAGCATACGCAACCGCGGTATAAAAAGCATTATTGGGTTTACCTGATTTGATATTATCTTCCAACTCATTAAATATTTGCATTGCCTTCTCGCTTTCTCCATCTTTATGATATGCGACAGCAAGCCAACTTAGAACCGCTGCTCTGCGTACATTGAATTTTTGTAATCCATCTTCAAGTATAGCGATCGCTTTTTTATAATCACCAATGAGATCATATATCCATCCAAGACGTGAATAAGAAAGAATATGGTTGTGGGTTAAGATTGACCTTATCAACAATTGAATAGCGTCATCTGTTTTATTTTTAAAATATAATAATATGCCGTCAAGAGGAGTCAACCAAATGTCGTTTGGCGATACAGCAATACCTTTTTGCAGCCAATACTCAGCTTTTTCAAAATCGCCTGTATAAAGATTTAAAAATACATTTCCCCTGATACATAATACATCGGATGGATCGATGTTGTGTGCTTTCGTAAATTCTTTTGCTGCTTCTTTTATGTCCCACTCAAACCATAGCTTGGTCCAGCCAAGATTTGTATGTATAAAAGCAAGCTTAGGGTCTATCTGCAAAGCTTTTATTAATAATGGCATTACGTTATCGAGCACTTTGGTTCGGTCAATTGCGCCAAGATATCCAAGAGTAACGTAACAGTTTGCCTTACCTGCTAATGCGGGTGCATAATCAGGTTGAGTTTCCAATGCCTGCTCAAAAAGTTTGATCGCTTTTGGGATCTCTTTATAATCTATTTTTTGAAGTATATACATTCCCTGGAGGAATAGCTGGTGAACATGGGGATTAACACGGGCAGGCTGTCGTAATTTTTTCTTTTCAGAAGAATTGAGGATCGCTTTTAAACTATTGGCGACATTCTGAGCCATTTCACTATAGATAAAATTTATCTCGCTAAAATCTTTTTTAAACCTGAATGGCTTTAATATTTCGCCTGTTTTTGAATTAATGAGATTTGAATTTATTAGTATATCTGTACCAAGTTTTTGAATATTACCTTCCATGAAATTTGCAACATTTAACTCTTCGGCTATCTGGTCAAAATTCAAGCTTACATTTTTGTATTGTTTCATTGCCGTAGATGACTTTACTTTAAGATCAGATATCCCGGCTATAGCACTTGTCAATTCTTCGGTAAAGCCGTCACTTAACCATTCAATACTTGCGTCATTGCTAATATTGCGAAATGGAAGTACAGCTATTGATTTATAATTGAGACGAGCCTTTGGAGCTTTGCGTGTAGCATTGGATCTAACCTTCTTCGCTTTTCCTTTTAATGAATTAAGTTCCGGAACCACTAATTTTTCATTTGCAATTGCAAATACTTCAACAATTCGTTCAACATTTTTCAATTGATAAAAACCCATTGAAACTGTTCTGAATTCCGGGTGATTGTGGATCTCATCATTTACTTTATCAGAGATAAGCACCCCGCCGGGTACCGAAAGTGATTCAAGGCGGGAAGCAATATTTACACCATCGCCGAAAATACTTTCTTCATTAATGATTATATCTCCAAAATGCAATCCCATCCTTACAGGCACTAACGGACTTTCTACAAAAGACTGTTGCATAGCTATGGCACATTGTACTGCTTCAATCACACTTGGAAAAATACTTAATGTACCATCTCCATAATATTGTTTTAGCTGGCCGTTATATTGTTTGTGTTGTTTTTCTAACACTTCGCGGTGACGATCTTTCATCGCTATCGCCTTCTCTTCTTCCTTCTGCATAACAGCAGTGTATCCTTCTATATCGGTAAACAATATTGCTACTAATTGACGAATGCTTGTCATAATGCCTCTCTTATATCTAATATACTATTTATTTCGTTTAATATTTTTCTTTAGACTTGTAACTGAGGTTTAAAATTGCATTATCATTATTTTTTTTATTTTTAATAGTGATCTTCATTACACGTTAAACTTTATTCTTATTCAGGGGATTTTTTTCCTCAATATGCTGGAAGACCGCCAATAATATAACGTATGATCCCAAAAGTCTTTTTGAATTTAACGAACTATGCATTTTTCAGAAGATTGGTTTGGAAACCAATTTATGAAGTATTGGCAAAGACATTAAATTATGATGACTGGCATTTTATGAATTATGGTTACATGCCTTTCGAGCCTGAATCGCCAATAATATTAACTAACAACGATGAGATACATCGTTGTTCTATTCAGCTTTATCACTTCCTGGCCACACAAATCGATCTAAAAGGATTACAAGTATTAGAAGTGGGAAGTGGTAGAGGAGGAGGTGCCAGCTATATTAAAAAATATTTAGGAGTAAAGAAAATGGTAGGAATGGATATTGCTCATAATGCGGTAAAATTCTCCCGTAAAACTCATGTTACAGAGGGATTGTTCTTTGTGCAGGGCAATGCTGAAAAATTGCCGTTTGATGATGGATCATTCGATGTGATCTTAAATGTTGAATCTTGTCACGCTTATGGTTCAGTACCGAAATTCCTAAAAGAAGTTAAAAGGGTTTTGTGTAAAAGCGGTCATTTTCTATGCACAGATATTCGAAGCCCGGAGGGTATGAATACTCTTCGGAATCATTTATTGAACTCAGGTTTAAAGTTGATCAAAGAAGATGTAATTAGCAGTAATGTTGTGAAAGCTATCGAACATGAAGAAGCAATAAAGAAAAAACGCATAGAAGAAAATGTGCCGAGGTGGCTTCAAAATACGTTCAAAGAATTTGCAGGTGTGAAAGGATCAGAGATCCATGAGGGTTTAAAATCAAGTGAGTTGGTTTATCATAGTTTCGTTTTGATAAACGATTAGTATTTGTTGTTACCTGTTGATCTTAATTTGTTCAATAACGTTTTGATGATCAGATTTTCTTCTCCTTTAATTCGTTTCAATACTCCCCCTTGATGATTAATAATCGTTGTGTCTTTGTCAAACGGCATTCGTTCATACATTTTACCCCCGGCGAAGTGACAGGGAGAGCAATTCTTTACAAGGATTGGTTGTATTTGATTTGTGAAATGAATGGTGTCGTTTAATTGTATTGTTCTTTGCAAAGATTTTCCAGATGGTTTTTTTGTACTGCTTTCTAACCACCCCATAAGAAAAATAATACCAAAAAGTATCAGGAGTTTCATTTCACCTATACTTATCTTTTAAAGTTACGTTATCTAAAACCCCCTTTAATTGCCATTCAACACAATTATTATTACTTAAATTAGGGAATCAAAACGTTTTATCATGAAATGGCTTTTAATTTTTTTGTTTGTTTTTTGTATGTCCTGCAAAGACAAGGGTGAAAAGGATAGATCAATTGTTGAAGAATTTTCCAAAGGAAAATGGATCGATCTTTCTTATGATTTTTCTGATAAGACCCTTTATTGGCCAACTGCTAATGGATTTAAATTAGATACTGCATTTAATGGAGTTACTCCGACTGGATTTTATTATGAAGCATATAGTTTTAGTGCAGCAGAACATGGAGGAACTCATCTTGATGCGCCTTCTCATTTTGCAAAAGGGAAATGGAGCACTGATCAAATTCCATTAGATCGATTAACTGGGAAAGCTGTGGTTGTTGATGTATCAAATAATGCATTAAGGAATGTCGATTACCTGATCTCTATTGCTGATATTGAAGCATGGGAAAAAATGAATGGCAGATTGCCGGACGATATTATTATTCTATTTAGAACTGGATATGGTTCATTTTATCCTGATGCAAAAAAATATTTAGGTACTGATGAAAGAGGAGCCGGGGCAGTTGCAAAACTTCATTTTCCCGGTATTGATCCTGCCACTGCTGAATGGCTTGTGAAAAACAGGAAAATAAAAGCGGTAGGATTAGATGTTGCAAGTGTAGATTACGGCCAATCAAAAGATTTTAAGACGCACCAGATTTTATATGAACAAAATATTCCTGGTTTTGAAAATGTTGCTAATGTTGATAAACTACCAGTTAAGGGTGCATTCATAATTGCATTACCAATGAAAATAAAAGGTGGAAGTGGCGGACCTTTGCGTATTGTTGCTATTGTTCCTGGTGAATAATGAATCTGTTATTGTAAAAAATTATTTTCATCATCGTGTTGATGAACTTCCTTCATATATTTTATTGTTAGTAATCCGCCAACAGCATCAACAAGAAAATGCAGGATCATTACGATCAATAACGAACCCGAATAGATAAACAAGTAGCCAAAAAATACTGCAAGGAAAAATATTTTCAATACTGCTTTTGCTCCCTGGTAAAAATGTGCAACACTAAAAGCTAAGGATGGTAAAACAACAGCGATCATTTGCTGGTATTTATATCCTTCAAATAAATACCAGCAATAATTGATAAGATAACCCCGGTAAACAATTTCTTCAAAGATGCCAGCACTAAAACATAATAGAAAATACTCGGGCAGTTCGCTTTTTTTTGTCGGTAAGAATGGAGTTCTTTTTTTCCAATTATCAACTGTTTCGTCAATACTTTTTTTAGATGAAAGCGTGATAACCGTATCAAATAAATAGACAAACACAAAAATAATTGCAAGCCACCACCATGATCGAAAGTTTCCCGGTTGTGTTAATCCTAATTCGGCTAATGAGCGACTGAAAACAAGCCACACAGATACAACAATAGCACCCATGACAAAAAGCGAAAAGCTACCTGATATATAGATTTGTTTTTTTTGGTGGCTGCTGAAATGAATAAGATTTGGTCCTTTAGTTCTTTGTCGTGCAGCATAAAGTGGAAGGGCTATACAAAAAACAAAAGCAATGATATGATCTACCCAATGCGGGAAATTATCCATCATTTTTTTGTTTTGATAAGCCGACCAGTTTTTCATGCAGTTCAAGGACCTGGGGAATCAGCAGTTGTTGTTCTTCGTTTAGAAGTACATAATCACATTTGCTCATTTTTAGTTCTTCATCAAGTTGCTGAGCCATTCGTTTTAAAACTTCTTCACGACTTACTTTATCTCTTTCCATTGCTCTTTTTATTCTTAATTCTAAGGGAGAAGAAACCCCGATCACCAGATCCAGGCGGTCCGAAACTTTTGCTTCAAATATCAATGCGGCTTCATGAATTGCATATGGACTCGTTTGTTGTTGCATCCACGTTTCTGCATCTTTTTTTGTAGCAGGATGAACCAGAGCATTCAATTGTTGAAGTTTGGCAGGATCTGAAAATACTATTGAGGAAACATACTTTCGGTTAAGGATATTATTTTCGTATGCCTGTTCACCAAAAATATTTGTGATAGCAGATCTTAACCCTTTATCCTCATTCATAATTTTTTTGGCGGCTATATCTGCATAATAAACAGGAATGCCAAGCACTTCAAAGATTTGTGCAACTGTACTCTTGCCGCTGCCGATGCCACCCGTAAGACCAAGACGCAGAACCATGATTTACATGATTAATTTGGATTAGGAGGAAAGTTAAGAAGATGTTTTATAAGTGATATAAACAAAAGAGGAAATCGGTTTTCCCAATTTCCTCTTAATCATTTTAAAATCCTATAAATCGTGGTTCTATTTTTTCTCCGTAGTAACTGCAGCCTTATTAATTGCAGCTGTCATTTCCATACTGATCGAAGCTTTCTCCATTTTTATATAGCTGCCCGGGCTTACTTCCAGGTTGACAGTACCGTCTTCATTTACTTTATTTACAGTACCATGAATGCCAGCTATCGTCACCACTTTCGTTCCTCTTTGCAGATCTTCAATAAACTTTTTCTGATCTTTTTGTTTTTTAGTTTGTGGTCGTATAAAAAACAACCAAAAAACAAGAATGATCATTCCCATGAAGACTAATGTGGTTGTGCCTCCGCCAAACATTCCACCTCCGGAAGCACCAGAGCCAGCTTGTAACAAATAGATATACATTTATTTTATTTTTTTAATGAATCAGCTTTTTTTAGCTTTTACCTCAACATGAAATACTAAGGTGGTCATTGCCGGATCAAGGTTCGCAAAAACATTAACCTGCTTTGAATTACTTCCTACTTTTCCTGAGCTATTAAAAGAAGCTTTTATAACTCCTGTTTCACCCGGCGCATAAGGTTTTTTGGGGGTTTCAGGAATTGTGCAGCCGCATGAAGCACTTACGTTTGAAATAACCAATGGTTTGTCGCCAACGTTTTTAAAACGGAAACTAACATCAAGAGTTTTGCCTTCTTCGATCTTTCCAAAATCTTTGTCCATACCATCGAGCCATTCCACCTTTGTTAAGGTAGCAGGGTCAACAGTATTTTGTTGAGGAGCGGCGGTAGCAGTACTGGTTGCAGTTGCAGTGCTTGTTGCTTCAGTTGTTGTTGTGGCAGTGGCTGAAGTTGAGTCAGCTGTTTTGTCTGCCTCTTTACAGGATGCTATTGTAATAGTGGCAGCGAGTACAATTAGGATCTTTTTCATTTTTAATTTGTTTTGAGGATTGCAAATGTAAGAGAAAGCTTTGAGTATAAAAGATTCGGTTGTTAACTATTGGTGAAACGCCACATCTATACCTTCTTGTAATCCACTTTTTGCATCTTTCCTTCTGCTACAAGTTCTTTATGAATATTATCAAGAATGCCGTTTACAAACTGTCCACTTTGGGGGGTACTGTATTCTTTCGCCAGGTCTATGTATTCGTTAATGGTAACCTTGGGAGGTATGGTTTCAAAATAAAGAAATTCCGCTACACCCATTTTCATCAGAATCATATCCAGCAATGCAATTCGTTCAGGATCCCAGTTTTTTAGTTTTGGTATGATAAGCGTTTGAAGATGTTCGCTTTTTTCATGCACTGTTTTTAAAAGATTGATGGCAAAATCTTTTTTCTCCCCGCTGATCATTTCTTTAAAATCGGCGCTCCCCGATTTTTGTAAAAGATTTACCAGCAATTGTATTACCATTTCGCCATCGTCATCCCAATTAGAAAAATTTTCTTCCATGTATGAAGTAAAATTTTCATCCGCCAGCAAGATTTTATCCAATACAAACTCTAGCATCTCTTTTTCTTCCTTGTTATCTCTGGCTTGTTTAATGATATAAGCTTTGTATTCGGGAGTTTCCGCAAGACGCAAGTATGCTCTTCGAACAAGGTCTTTGTTAATCAGGAGTTGAGGCTTTGTTTTGGCTAACGCTTCCTTAAATGATGAATCCTCGAGTATACGCCATAGTATTTTATTGCCAGATAATTTTGTATTAACATGAAGATCTTCAAATGAAGGAAGATGTTTGCCTGCCCGCTGATGAGAATCTGTTTCCGCGTATCGACATACTTCCGTTAAAAAATATGTGAGATGAACAAGGAGCTGGCGGGTTTGGTCAAAATGATTTTGGAGGATCTTTTGAGGTTCTCCTGGCTTTATATCGGATTCAAGGGTAGATAGGTTATATAAAGTCTGCATCACTTTTACCCTGATATTTCTTCTGCTGATCATCTTTAAGAACTGTTTGGGCGGCGAAGATAAGTCAATCGTCAAGCGGTTTGTATTAATATGTTTTTTTCACAGCTATTATTTTTATTCACAATTCCTTTCTAATATTTAAAAATTGCACTCAAAAAGTTTGAACAATAAGGATCAAAATATTTTTTATAAAAGCTTTAAAAAGTTCCCTCGTTGACCCTATCTTTGCCGCCCAAATAAGTTCTTAGATATTCGCAATTGCGAGTTGACGAATTTGGAAGACCAAGTAGTTCCTGAAATGAAAGGTCGCTATTACCAATAAATCAAAAAAAGAAATGGCAAAAGAAGTCTCTGGCTTTGTTAAGCTTCAGTGCAAGGGTGGCCAGGCCAATCCTGCACCTCCGATCGGTCCTGCTTTAGGTTCCAAGGGTATCAATATCATGGAATTCTGTAAGCAATTCAATGCCCGCACACAGGACAAAATGGGCAAAGTGCTTCCCGTATTAATTACAGTTTATACCGACAAAAGTTTTGATTTTATCATCAAGACTCCTCCTGCATCTATTCAATTACTTGAGGCTGCAAAATTGCAAAGTGGTTCAAAAGAATCTAACCGTGTAAAAGTTGGTAAGGTGAATTGGAATCAGGTAGAGGCAATTGCAAAAGATAAAATGCCTGACCTGAACTGCTTTACAGTTGAAAGCGCCATGAAAATGGTAGCTGGTACGGCACGCAGCATGGGAATTACTGTAGAAGGTAAAGCTCCATGGGAAAATTAATCGGTGAAAAATTAAAACGAATCACAATGGCATTTATCAGTAAAAAAAGAAAAACAGTTCAGTCAAAAGTTGACGGAGCTAAACAATATAGCCTGAAAGAAGCATCTTCATTGGTGAAGCAAGTAACGACTTGCAAATTTGATGCATCTGTTGATCTTCATGTTCGCTTAGGTGTTGACCCTAAAAAGGCAGACCAGGCGATCCGTGGTACGGTAACATTACCACATGGCACAGGTAAAACAAAAAAAGTATTGGTCCTTTGCACACCCGATAAAGAAGAAGCAGCAAGAGCAGCGGGTGCAGATTATGTAGGTCTTGATGAATATGTAACAAAGATCGAAGGCGGTTGGGTTGATGTAGATGTCATCATTGCAACACCACAGGTGATGCCGAAGATTGGTAAGCTGGGTAAAGTATTAGGTCCAAGAAACCTGATGCCAAATCCTAAAACCGGTACGGTTAGTAATGATGTAGCTGCAGCAGTGAACGAAGTAAAAGGTGGTAAGATCGCTTTCAAGATCGATAAAGCTGGAATTATTCATGCTTCGATCGGTCGTGTAAGTTTTACACCGGAAAAAATTGCAGAAAATAGCCAGGAGTTATTGAATGCAATTATTAAAGCAAAACCATCTTCATCTAAAGGAACATACCTGAGAGGTGTAAGTATGGCAAGCAGCATGAGTCCTGGTATTTCTATTGATACAAAAGGATTTGTTCATTAAACAATCGGGACGCTTATGCGACCTGAACGATAAATAAAATATTCAAGTCAAAATTTTATAAAAATGACTAAAGATCAAAAAAACGAAGTAATTGAACTGCTGAAAGGTAAGTTCTCTCAATACAATAACTTTTATGTTACTGATACAGAATCCTTGTCAGTAGCGCAGATCGTAAAGCTTCGCCGTGCTTGTTTCAACAAACAGGTTGAAATGAAAGTGGCAAAGAATACATTGATCAAAAAGGCAATGGAGTCCTTAGATACAGAACGCTATGCTGGTGTTTATGATTCACTTCATAAAGTAACTGCATTGATGTTTTCAGAAAACCCAAAAGACCCGGCTTTGATCATCAGTTCTTTCCGTAAAGAAAGTAAAGGTGAGATGCCAGTGTTGAAAGCAGCCTTCATCAATGGTGATGTATATATGGGCAACGATCAATTGGCATCTTTAGTTAAGATCAAAACTAAGAATGAGTTGATCGGTGAAGTGATTGGTTTGTTGCAGTCACCAGCGAAGAGAGTTATTGCTGCTTTATTGCATAACGCAGAGAAGAAAGGTGAAGGAGCAGTAGCACCAGCAGAGTAATTAGGTAATTAGTCAGTGTGCTAAATAGTGCATTGCATATTATATAAAACAATTTTTTTAATCATCCGTCGGATCTACATAAGTGGATAAGAAGACGGGAAAAATTTAAATCAAATGGCAGACGTAAAAGCATTAGCAGAAGGCCTTGTAGCCTTAACAGTAAAAGAAGTACAGGAACTAGCTGACTTCTTAAAATCAGAATACGGCATCGAACCCGCAGCTGCAGCAGTAGCTGTTAGTAGCGGTGATGGCGGCGGCGCAGCAGCTGTTGAAGAAAAAACTGCATTCAATGTAGTGTTGAAGAGTGGTGGCGCATCTAAACTTAATGTAGTTAAGATCGTTAAAGAACTTACTGGGTTAGGTTTGAAAGAAGCAAAAGACCTGGTTGATGGTGCTCCTAAGAACATCAAAGAAGGCGTTTCTAAAGCAGAAGCTGAAGAAATTGCAAACAGGCTGAAAGAAGCTGGTGCAGATGTAGAAATTGCATAATTCTTTACTGAATAATTTATTAAAGCTCTTCAATATGAAGAGCTTTTTTATTGCAATGAAAGATATGGTTCAATTTTTTTATAAATCTCATCCGTCACAGCAATCACGTTTTTAATATCCTCTACTTTAGAAAATAGGCCATGTTCATTTCTGTAAGCAACAATTGGGTTGGCTAAACTGTATTTGATATAAGGATGAGCTTTCATTTCATCAGCGGATGCTGTGTTGATATTTATTTTTTTTACTGAAGGGTTATCAAGTTTCATGTATTGTTTTATTTTTATCCATAAGTTTCTCCAATTTGTTCAACTGAATAAAAACCTCCAAGCTTTTCTCTGAATGTTATAATTCGTGCTGCGAGTTTGCTACCAATGCCAGGTAAAGAAATAAAAGCAGTGGTGTCGGCAGTGTTTACATCAATGATCGAATAACGTGTAGTATAAGTTTTTGATTGTTGTATTTCATCTTTTGATTTTAATGCAATAGTCTCTTCAGTTTTTTTTGGAATATTTGATTCAATTTTTATATAAGGCTTCAGTCTTTCATATTCATCATTATGAAGTCCATAAATTCTTTTTAAATCCTCTGGTTTATAAAAACGTCCGCCTTTACTCCGGTAGTTTTCAATTGTCTTAATTGTTTTATCCTTTAATCCTAATCTCTTCCATTCCGATACTATAATTGTATTAGGATCAAAATAAAAAAGCTCACCTTTTATGATTTCGTTTTCGTTGTAATTAGATTTTCTTTTGTCATATTGATAAGCATAGACATTTTCGTTATCATTTTTCTGATAATGACCCTCTGAAGAGTCCTGGACTTTTATTTCTGCTCGCTTCACTGCCGCCATCCATGCAGCATCCATTTTAATTGGTCGATTGCTGGCTGGTTTTGAAAGAATATCTGGCAAAAAAAGAGTAAGGACAATCACACTAAGAACAGTCAGAGCTCCTATTCTTTCTTTTCGGGAAAAAGTCAGGTAATCCTTTATGAATTCACTCCATTTCAACTCGTAGAATTTGAATTAAGGTAACCGAACTTTCGAGGTCAGGAAATTCCCATTTCGTGGTACTCCGGCCGGGTTTTTGTTAGCAAACTTTTCTTGGTTGAAAAGTTTAAATCCTTACCTTTGCCATCCTTTTTATTTAGCGCTAATATTTTGACGGCCCAAATCATGATTAAATAGCTGATTGTCACGGGATTTTCTTTTAAGTTAGAAAATGCCCGAATGTGATTTGTGTCCCCGTCAGAAAAACTAAAAAACCGGTTTTACAGATATGTCTTCAACAAAAATGAATCACAGGGTAGATTTCGGTAAAATCAAACATCTCGCAGATGCCCCTGACTTGCTCGACATCCAAATCGCATCTTTCAAAGAATTCTTCCAGTTGGAAACAACTCCGGATAAAAGAAACATTGAAGGTTTGTTTAGGGTGTTCAAAGAAAATTTTCCTATAACGGATACCCGCAACATTTTCGTGCTGGAATTCCTTGACTATTTTATCGATCCTCCTCGTTACACCATCGAAGAGTGTATGGAAAGAGGATTGACTTACGCCGTCCCTCTCAAAGCCAAACTTCGTTTAAGCTGTAATGATGAGGAACACGTCGATTTCCAGACCATCGTGCAGGATGTATTCTTAGGAAACATTCCTTACATGACACCAAGAGGTACTTTCGTTATCAATGGTGCTGAAAGGGTTGTTGTTTCCCAGTTACATCGTTCACCCGGGGTATTCTTTGGTCAGTCTATTCACCCGAATGGAACTAAGATCTACTCTGCAAGGGTAATTCCTTTCAAAGGTGCGTGGATGGAATTTGCAACTGACATCAACAACGTGATGTATGCATACATCGATCGTAAGAAAAAATTCCCTGTAACTACGCTTCTTCGTTCAATCGGTTATGAAACTGATAAGGACATTCTTGAATTATTCGGAATGGCTGATGAAGTAAAAGGTGATAAAAAAACCTTATCAAAATATGTTGGCCGTCGTTTGGCTGCCCGTGTATTGAGAAGCTGGGTTGAAGATTTCGTTGATGAAGATACCGGTGAAGTAGTTTCAATTGAAAGAAATGAGATCGTTCTTGAACGTGACTCTGTTCTTGATGAAGAAGCTATCAACATGATCACTGAAATGGATGTGAAGAGTGTGTTCATCCAGAAAGAAGATGTGGGTGGTGACTATGCGATCATTTATAATACACTCAACAAGGATACTTCGAACAGTGAGTTAGAAGCTGTGCAGCATATCTATCGCCAGTTGCGTGGTACTGATGCACCAGATAATGAAACTGCACGTGGTATCATTGATAAATTATTCTTCAGCGATAAGCGTTATGATCTTGGCGAAGTAGGTCGTTATAAAATTAACCGCAAACTGAACCTTGATGTTCAGCTTAAGCAAAAGACATTAACTAAAGAAGATATAATCGAGATCATCAAATATCTCGTTCGCCTTACCAATGGTAAAGCAGAGATCGATGATATTGATCACCTGAGCAATCGTCGTGTACGTACAGTGGGTGAGCAGTTATATGCTCAGTTTGGTGTTGGTCTTGCACGTATGGCTCGTACTATTCGTGAAAGAATGAACGTAAGAGATAACGAGGTGTTTACGCCGGTTGATCTGATCAATGCGAGAACTCTTTCTTCAGTTATCAATTCTTTCTTTGGAACATCACAGTTGTCCCAGTTCCTTGATCAAACAAATCCATTAA
>VBAS01000346.1 GCA_005882975.1 Bacteroidota bacterium
TTAAACGGGGCATATAATTATCAATACAATATTCTTGGTATTAATTTAGTTAGAGTCCAGGCTTTTTTCTATGAACCAAAAAGCCTTGCTGCATTTCTTGGTTTGGCTGTTCCGTTAGCTATTCATTTGAAAAACAAGAGCAGCGCTCTTTTATTTATACTTGTTGGCTTTCTAACCTTAAGTCAAACATTTATTGTAATCCTTTTAGCAGGCTTTATTGTTTTTGTTTTATTGAAAAACGTGCAGAATATCAGGGCAAGTATTGTCTGGAGCATGGCAATAATTATAGGTTTCTTTTTTTCGATTTCCAGTTTGAAAGATTATTTGTTAGAAAATTACGCTACCAAAGAAGAATCCATAGCCTATACCATATTTTTAGACAGAGCATTTAATCGATATACCCTGGACGATCCTGAAGAAAACCGTGAATTATTTGGAATTCCTCTTCAGCCTGATATTGAATTACCCGCGGTTAATTTTTTAAGGGACAATAATGTTTTTATATTAACCGGCTTTGGCCCCGGGAATTATAATACACTCCCTTTCAAGTATTTTATCTCGACGTGGAATATAGAAGCTCTGGAAAAGGGCACATTCAAAGGCCATTTTGATATGGGGTGGATTTATTTAATTGCCGAATTTGGGCTGGTTTTTTTTCTTATTGTATTTTTTATTTTGACCGGCGTGCAATGGTCCGGGTTTGCAGGAAAATTCTATTCCTTTCTTTGGCTTGTTTTTTTCTTTCACAGAATAGATATTTTGCTGATTGCTTTTTTTTGCTTGTTGTTTTATAAAAATAAGACTGGTGAAATTTTCTATCGTAACGATCTCCTACAACCAGGGTAAGTTTATAGAGGAAACGATAAATTCTGTCTTAAGCCAAGCAGGTGTCGAGGTCGAATATATTGTGGTCGATGCGGGTAGCACAGATGGTAGTCGTGATATTATTAAAAGATACGACGACAAAATTCACAAAATAGTTTTTGAGCCCGATAAGGGACCGGCGGATGGATTAAATAAAGGTTTCGCACTTGCTACAGGAGATGTACTCGGTTACCTGAATGCCGACGATATTTTATTACCGGGGGCTTTGAAACAGGTATGCGAAGTTTTTAAAAAAAATCAACATGTTCAGGTCGTAAGTGGACATTGTTTTATAATAGATGAAAAAGGGAATAGACTTCACAAAAAATTCTCAAATAAATTAACCAGGAGCTCTTTTTCCAACAAGCGATATGCCATTGGGTATAGCATTTTAGTACAGCAATCCACTTTCTTTAAAAAGGAATTGTTTGATACTGTCAACGGTTTTGATATTGATTTCAAAGTTATGTGGGATGCGGCTTTAACTGTTGATTTTATCAGGGCTAAAGCGCAATTTAAAGTAGTAAATGCGTATTGGAGTTGTTTTCGGGTTTACCCGGAATCCATCTCCGGTTCCGGCACGCAAGCATCCGAGAGAGGCAAACTGGAGTATCAAATGTTGCAAAAAAGATTAGGATATATCAATGTGGTACCTGCATGGCAGTACCCATATTACTGGCTGATTGGCTGGTTGCTGGAGCCTGTTCATTTAATCCGTCGTATTATTAACGGAATTCAATCTCCTAAAAGAATCATTTGAAAGTATGAAGTTGCTGCATGTGATAGGCAGTTATGATATTAAAGCTGGAGGTACCTATACCGCTTTGACTTCGCTTGTAAACATGTTTGAAAAACTGGGGCATACCAATACAATCATTGCTACCGGATGTAATCATTTAAACGACACAATTCCAAATGTAGACCTCATTTGCTTTGATCGAAGCTTTCCAAAAAAATTCAGGAAAAGCAAGAAAGCAAAACAATGGCTCCAGCAAAATATTTTGAGTTATGATGCGGTGGTAGTTCATGAAATCTGGGGAGGAATTGGCCTCGATGCCTGTTTGCTGGCTATGAAGAATAAAGTCAAATACTACATCTGGCCACATGGTTCTTTAGATCCATTTGATTTGCAGAAAAAGAAATACCTGAAGAAGGCCCTCGGTAAATTTTTTGTAAACAAGATTCTCAAAAATGCTCACTATATCTGCTGTACCTCCGAAAAAGAAAAGCAGTTGATTAACTGTTTTGGAGGTAGTAATAAAAATATAATCAGCCTGCCATTACCAGTTGATTTTTGTTTGGAAGAAAAAGTAGTCAACCCTAGCCCTTCGCTAATTACACCAGGGTTGCCTGAAAATGCATTTGCGTTTTTATTTTTTTCAAGAATTAATTATAAAAAGGGACTTGACCTTTTTTTAAGAGGTTTTGCAGAATGTCTTTCTGAAAAAATAATTACGAACAACTGTTATTTATTAATTGCGGGAACGGGCACGCCTGAATATGAAAGTTATATTGATGGCATCATTACTGAGTTACAGTTGCAAGCACATATTGTAAAACTTGGACTGGTTAGTGGAAATGCAAAACACACCGTTTATGAAAATGCGCATGTTTTTATTCTTCCTTCCCTCAATGAAAATTTTGGGTTGTCTGTTGTCGAATCATTGCAGTCAGGTACTCCGGTGTTGATTTCTGACAACATCTATATACACGAAGAACTTTTTGCCGATGTGTCACCTGGATGGATTTGCCAGTATGAGGTCAACAATTTAAAAACTAAAATAGTAGAAGCCACTAACGTGCAATTAAAGCACCAGTTACATGCAAAAAAGGCAGGGCAAAAATTTACCACATCCAATTTATTAAGTGTATATAAAGAGGTATTTAATTGACGATCGGTACGATTTTCAAAACCCTTCAACGATTGTACCTAACTTTGACAAGTAAATTTCTCACTTAAAAATCTGGAGATTGAACGTGTTTTGATCCGCGTTTTACCTAACCAGTAAGCTCCTTTCATTCTTCTGAGTTTTACAGTTTCCCAAACACG
>VBAS01000347.1 GCA_005882975.1 Bacteroidota bacterium
GAATCTAATTCATCAGCTCAAAAGACCCAGTATTTTAACTGGATCACTATGAATCCTGACAATGCAGTTGTCAGCAAATGGTGGGGCCGTTTGTACAGGTATGTTTCAATGGCGAACACAATTATTGACAGGGCCGCTGGACCACAGGCAAAATGGACTTCTGAAAATGAAAAAAATGCGATCGTAGCAGAAGCAAAATTTCTGCGTGCATTCTCTTATAAGTTCCTCGCTAATATGTGGGGTGGTGTTCCTTTGATACTGAATGAAACCAAAGCACCAAAGTTTGATTATGTAAGAGCTACGTAAGATGAAGTGTACAAGCAATGTAAACCTGACCTCGAATTTGCAGTTCAGTATATGCCAACCATTGATCAGTTAAAAGGCGGAAGAGCTCCTCGTGAAGCAGCTTATCACCTGTATTTGTTTGAAAGATTACAATGGCGCCATTGCAGCTGCTACAGCTGTTATTACAAATGGTAAAAACGGTCTAATGACTGCACGTTTTGGTGTAGCAAAAACTTTCACATTCTCAGGATATGATTACCAGGGACCAGCCACAGCATGGGGCGATGTTTATTGGGATCTGTTCCAGGAAGGAAATTTTAATTATAAAGAAGGAAACAAAGAAGCTATTTGGAACATCTCAAATGATCCTACTATCAAAGGTGGTAATAACCTTGATGTAAATACAAGTGGTGGCTTTTTAGTATTTGACAGGTGGTGGGGACCTATTCCATGGCAGGCAAAAGATGTTAGTGGGAAATCTAATTGGTTAATGGATACCTTGATTGGAAGACCCGTTGCTACTTTGATCGTTACTGCATATGCTGATAGCCTTATCTGGAAATATAAAAATGACTTTAGCAAGGATATGAGAAACTCTGAGTTTAATATTCAGCGCAATTATTATATGACGAATCCAACGAGTTCTATTTACGGCCAGGTAATGACGAAAAGCAATGTAGATGCTACTACACTCACTCTGTGGGAGCCAAGAATGACACCGCATTACAAGAAATTTGTGCGTGCAGTACCTAAAGGTTTGACAACAGATGCAACGAGCAAAAGACCTAATGACAATGGTAGAAACTGGAAAGACTGGTATATCATGCGTTTGGCAGAAACATATTTGCTTCGTGCCGAAGCCAATATGTTGAAAGGTGATAACGCTGCAGCCGCTGCGGATATCAATGTTGTGCGTGGCAGAGCATTGGCAACTCCTGTAGATGCAGCAGATGTAAACATGGATCTGATCCTTGATGAAAGAGCAAGAGAACTGTATGGTGAAGAATTCAGGTTGAGTACTTTGATGAGAACCGGAAAGTTGATCGAATACCTGAACAAGTACAATGGCTATTTGCTTGCTAATGGATTGACAGCTCCTAGTAAGATAAGTAAGTTGCCTATTCCAAGAAGAGAAATTGAATCAAACACGGGAGCGGTATTGACGCAAAACCCGGGCTATTAGTCTTTATAAATTTTAAAGTTAGAAGAATAGCCTGTTCTGAAAAGAGCAGGCTATTCTGTCTAACAAACAAAAAGAGATAGAAAAACAAAGAGCAGGTTAAAATAATTTACTCAATAATAAAATGAGGTCATTCAAATTTCAGATCATAATCCTGGGTTTAATACTTTTTTCAATTTGTGTTCATTCACAGAATGTAAAACAGTTTTTTATTTCGCCATCGGGAAATGATAAGTACAATGGTACAATTGAAAAGCCTTTTGCTACTTTAGAAAAAGCTCGAAAAGAAGTAAGAAAGATCTTATCAAAAGAAAAAAACATTTCTATTTCAGTTTACTTCAGAGCAGGTGATTATTTT
Source organism: Bacteroidota bacterium (assembly GCA_005882975.1). GTDB lineage: Bacteria > Bacteroidota > Bacteroidia > Chitinophagales > Chitinophagaceae > VBAS01. The sequence goes on from VBAS01000347.1 coordinate 1,824, forward strand.
TTTAAAAACAGTGTTGTGTTTGACAGCCTTGATTCAGGTACTGAAGAATATCCTGTTACTTATTCTGCTTATAATAATGAAGCGGTATCATTTTCAGGAGGCATTTCGATACCAGTTAAATATGCAACACAAGTAAAAGATGTTCTTGTTTTAAATAGATTTCCGGTCACTGCTAAAAATAAAATTCTACAGGTCGATCTGAAAAAATTGGGCATCAAAGATTTTGGAATGTTAACTCCCCGCGGTTTTGCAAGGCCTTATCAACCTGCACCGATGGAATTGTTTTGTAATAAAGGTGCAATGCATTTAGCCCGTTATCCTAATGATACGTTGATCCCGTTGGGAAAAGTTTTGGATGCTGGTTCAATACCACGCAATGGAGATTTTTCTCATCGCGGCGGAAAGTTTCAATTTTCAACTAATGAACCAAATCGTTGGGCACAAGCAAAAGATATATGGATCTCTGGTTTTTTTCATTACGGCTATGCCGATGATGCAGTACAAATTGCAGATCTTGATCTGAAGAATAAAACTATTTCTACAAAGCAAGAGACATTGTATGGGTTTGAAAGCGGTAAAAATTTTCAACGGTGGTTTGCTTATAATTTGCTGGAAGAAATTGATAGTCCCGGAGAATATTATATCGACAGAACTTCAGGGATTTTATACTTCTATCATTCGGAGGGAGAGTTGAAAACAATTGAAGTATCAATGCTGGAGGACCCACTGGTGCAATTAAGAAATACTTCATTCATTCATTTCAATGGAATAAGCTTTGAATGCTCCCGTGGAATGGGAGTATATATTGAAAAAGGAAATGACAATAAAATTGACAATTGTGTTTTTCGCAATCTGGGGATCGTTGGAGTTTGTATTGGAAAAGGAATAGAACCTTTTGCGGAATTGACGCATGAAGGCGATGGTCAACCTGCTTCCGCTAAACTGGGAAGCCTGATGAACTATATGTATAAGCATACGACGTTTGATCGTGAAGCAGGAACTGGACATATTATTTCTAACTGTGAAATTTACAACACTGGTTCTGGTGGAATTAGTTTAGGTGGTGGCGACAGGCTGACTTTGAAAAAAGGAAACAACCAGGTAGTGAATTGCGGTATTCATGATTTTAATCGTTTAGATCGCTCTTACAAAGCAGGAATAAATATTGATGGTGTTGGTAATGTGATCCGCAACTGCGAGATCTTCAATTGCCCCGGCAGTGCTATACTTCTTCATGGTAATGATCATTTGATCGAATACAATTCAATTCATCATGCTGTAACAGATGGTGACGATATGGGAGCCATTTATTATGGTAGAGATCCCAGTGAATTCGGAAATAAGGTTCAATACAATTTCTTTCATCATATAGGGAATGATCATGGCCTCATCGTATCAGTGTATCATGATGATGGCGCCTGTGGTATGGAAGTAACAGGAAATATTTTTTACCTCGCTGGCATGCGTAGTGTTTTAATTGGCGGCGGCAGTGATAATG
>VBAS01000348.1:0-4799 GCA_005882975.1 Bacteroidota bacterium
TCCCTGGAATAGCCTTCAGGAAACATTTGCTATCGGCAGTGTTCATGAAGGAACTGTAATTCGTCGTGATGATAAAGGTGCGGTTGTTCAATTGCCTTATGGTTTGGAAGGTTTTGCTCCAGCCCGTCATCTTGCAAAGGAAGATGGTAAAACTGTAAGTGCAGATGAGACCACGCAGTTCATGGTGATCGAGTTCGATCGTAATGAAAAACGTATCGTTTTATCTCATACACGTACATGGGAACAAGCTAAAGTGGAAGAGAAAGAAGCTGCCCGCAAGGAAGCAAAAGTGGAAGCTGATAAGACCCGTAAAGCTGTGAAGAATGTACAGGCGAAAGTAGAAAAAGCAACTCTCGGTGATCTTGGTGCTTTGGCTGAAATTAAAGCTAAGCTGAAAGAAGAAGAGAAAGGCGGTGGGGAAGAAGCTCCAAAGAGTGAGCAATAAAATCCACTTGGAATAGATACAGAATTATTTAAGTCTCGCTCCGGCGAGACTTTTTTATTTCAATATTCAAAGCAATGATTAAATAATTCCCATCTCACCAAGTGCGATAACTGCAGCTAATATTCCTATAGACGCAACTAAAAGGATCTTGAATTTCGTACTCATTTGGTCATTAATTTCCGCTTTCATAATAAAAACATTAAAGTTATAATTACAATCTTTAGGCCACAATTAGATTCGATTAAACAAAACGATGAAATTAAACAGGCGAAATCCTTCACATCAAAAGTCATCCGACGCAGTGTGGTAATTCTTGGAGAATGGATTACAAAAAAACGTACAACTGTTATTAAGATTTCATTTGGCAATAGTGCCATTTCGGGATAGGATCACATTTTCGGGAGGGGATTATTTGTAGAATTTTCCAGGAACGAAATAAGAATGGGTTCTTAAAAATAGGAATGTTTGTGAAGATTAAAAGCTTTTTGTAAGAATTTTTTTCCGATCGGATTAAAGACTGATTAGCAGAACTAATTCCGGCATCATGGTTTGTTTACAAATCCTTAATTTGAGTCAAGATTTTGAGATCCAATGGCCGGATTTTTTCAAAGATTAAAACATATTAAGCCACTCCGTTCAGTGGTGTATGCCATAGTGGGAATCGTTTCTTACCCGGGGCTTATGATCCTGAATAAACTAAAAATTTCAGGCACGGAACATATCAGTAAACTGCCAAAGCATAATGTTCTTTTTGTAAGTAATCATCAAACTTATTTTGCTGACGTCATTACATTCCTACATATTTTTTGTGCGGTTAAATGGGGTAAAAAAAACCGTCTTGGAATTCCTTACTATTTATTAAATCCATTTACAAGGGTCTACTATGTGGCTGCTGAAGAAACAATGAGAGGCAGTTTTATCAGTCGCTTTTTTACCTTGGCTGGCGCTATCACAGTAAAGCGAACATGGAACCCGGATAGTAAAATAAAAAGAAAAGGCCTCGATCCTTCTGATACAAGAAAAATTGAAAGGGCATTAGATGACAATTGGGTCATTACATTTCCACAAGGAACTACTAAACCCTTTGCTCCTGGAAGAAAAGGAACTGCATTGATCATTAAAAAAATCAAACCAATCGTTATCCCAGTTGTAATAAATGGTTTCTGGAGAGCTTTTGGTAAAAAGGGTTTGACTTTTAAAAAGAAAGGTTCGTTATTGACGGTAAATTTTAAAGCACCTTTGCAAATTGATTATGATGCACCTGCAGAAGACATCATGAAAAAAATTATGGATGCAATAGAACAAAGCAAAGAATACATGATGAAAGGTGCGCATCATTGGAAGAAAGAATCTATAAATTAAAGGGGTAATTATTCCTGATTGAAAAGGGCTTTGAGTTCTGTCGCATCATCAGGTTTCATTTTTCCTCCCAATATTAATCTCACTTGTCTTCTCCTTAATGCGCCATCGAATAACTTTTTTTCACCATCAGTTTCGGGAGTCATTGCTGGAACAGATCTTGGTTTCCCATTAGGATCAAGCGCAACAAAAGTATAATAGGCTTCATTGCTTTTATATTTGTATTGATAAACTCCAAGGTGTACTTCCATTGAAGTATTAAAGGCTCTTGAAACCTTTGCTTCAATATGCACAACATTTCCAATTTTGATCGGAGCTTCAAACGAGATATTATCGACTGAAGCGGTTACAACAGGAGCCCCGCAATGTTTCATGGCCGCAAGTGCTGCAGCAATATCCATCCAGTACATCAGTCGGCCACCCATCAGGTTTCCAAAAGTATTGGTGTCGTTTGGCAAAACTAATTCTGTCATAATTACCAGGCTATCGGCAGCTTTTTTTGTTTCCATGAAAAAATTTTCACGAAGTTATTAAAACACATTTTAGTCACCGGGTTTAATTCATACTATCATTTGTTAAGAATGCTGAATCCTTTACATTTGCCCATTCTCAAAGATTAATAAAGATCGATATGCAGGAACAGTCCGAAATTTCCTTTGATAACACAGAGATCGCATTCGCTTACAAGTCAGATAAAGAATTAAAACAAGCTGATTTTCTTTTTTCAATGATGGGAAAACCATGGTTGGTGAAATTGGGTACAAGCATAACACCTACTGCAGTAAAATGGAATCTCCCTTTTGTAAAATCGATCATTCGCAAGACAATTTTCCAGCAGTTTGTTGGAGGAGAAACATTGGAACAGAATGTAGTGGTTGCTGATAAATTAGAAAAGTATGGAGTGCAGGTGATACTCGACTATGGTGTAGAAGGAAAAGAAGGAGAAGATAATTTCGATCATGCCTGCGATGAATTTATTCGTGTTATTAATTATGCATCCACACAACCGAATATTCCTTTCATGAGTGTGAAGGTGACCGGCTTTGCCCGTTTTGGTTTGCTGGAAAACTTAGATGCAATGATGCATAAGAATGAGGGCAGCCTGATGAAAAAGCATCTGAAAGCGGTGGAGAACCTTTCCCCGGGTGAAAGAGAAGAATGGCATCGTGTAAGAACTAGAATGCACCGCATTTGCGAAACCGCAGCAAAAGGAAATGTTGGTGTGTTTGTAGATGCAGAAGAAACATGGATACAGGATCCTGTTGATGCTTTAACTATCCTGATGATGGATACTTACAACAAAGAAAAATGTATCGTTTATAATACTACGCAGCATTATCGTCATGATCGGTTACAATTTCTAAAAGATTCATACGAAGCCGCTGTTGAAAGAAAATTTATTCTTGGCGCTAAACTCGTTCGGGGTGCTTATATGGAAAAGGAAAGAAAAAGAGCAGCTGAAATGAATTATACTTCACCGATTCAGCCGAACAAAGAAAGTAGCGATAGAGATTTTGATGCAGTTGTAACATTTTGCATAGATCATCTTGATAAAATATCATTGGTAGTTGCATCACATAATGAACGAAGCAATATGCTGGCGGTTGAATTGCTGCAACAAAAAGGATTGCCCTTAAAGCATCACCATGTGCATTGGAGTCAACTATATGGAATGAGTGATAATATAACTTTCAATTTGGCTAAGGCTGGATGCAATGTCAGCAAATACCTTCCGTTTGGCCCAATAAAAGATGTAGTACCTTATCTTATGCGTCGTGCACAGGAAAATACTTCTATTGGCGGGCAAACCGGCCGTGAATTGGCTTTGATAAATAAAGAGATCAAAAGAAGAGGATTGTAAAGTGTAGAACACGCTTTCTACAGGATGCTTCTGCATTTGAAAACAAATTACAATAGTAAGTCTTTGAATTGTGGAAAAAAACAATTCCGAAAAATTTACACATAATACCTTTTTAAATGTTTTGGTATTATTCTTGAAGTTATAAAGTAATCTGAGTATATAATTCTGAGATATAATTGAAGGCTTCCATACTTTCTACCATCTGTCTCACCACTTAAGTAGCTAAACCAATCGCCGATTTTATTAAATCTCTTTCTAAAATTCTAATATGCTACTATTAGATGCATCATTATTTGTTTTTTTCAATTTCCTGTAGGTCTTTCTTTGGATAAGCATTCCGGCACTGCTGATCGGGATGTTGATCACTACCGTTATGCATTATAGAGATAGAAGAAAAAAGCAAAAGAGTTTGGGCGAACCAATTATTTTTGAAAGCGAAGGATCGAGTGCAGCTGATGTTTCTTTGATACCCCTCGATTTGTTTTTGCATGGAGACAAAGAAGAAACCAGGAGGATCAAGAATTATCTTTCGCATAGTAATGCCCGCTATATCGCCATTCAAAAAGATTTTAAGGTTCTTACTGAAAAATATCAACAATTACAGGTAAAGACTTATCAAAATTTTGAAACAAAAAATAATAAGACTATGGAAACAATACATACGGATATGCAGCAAATATCTTATGAGCAGGTTGATTCGCAAGAGGTATATGAGCTTGAAAAAAAAGAATTGCTCGCCGAATTACACCAATTGACAATTTCCTTTGAAAATCTTGAGAAGGATAATATTAGTTTGCGGGAACAATTGAATGTTTATTGCGATAATGGAACAGGTTTCACGTCCTTGATCCAAAAATGGGACGAAGAAAAGGCAGAGTTAAAAAACCGTATAAATGAGCAGGAGTATTTAAAGGATGTGCTCGAAGAGAAAAAGCAACAGATCGTTTTTCTTCAGCAACAAATAGAACTGAGGATCAAAAATCATCATTTGGAGGAACAACAGTTCAGGGATCTGGGAATAAAATTTATGGATGCTAATGAAAAACTAGAAATAAAGGAACAATCGATTAAAGAGTTCCAGGAAGTAGTTCGTGATAAAGAACAAGAGATAATTTCCTTAAAAGAAGTTATTCG
>VBAS01000348.1:4890-8114 GCA_005882975.1 Bacteroidota bacterium
GAAACGCTCTTTTGAATTAGAAAAGAAAAATAGCCTCATTAATGAATTGCAGGCGCAACTTGCGGAAATTAATGAGGCTAAAATAAAATTGGGGGAAAGGTTAGAAAGAAGTCAATCTTTCATTAAGGGATTTCACCGGAAACTTTCTGATATACTCCAGGAAGAAATTCCCGAATCTCCTGTGATCGTTATGAAACCAGTATTTAAAGAAGAAAACATAGAGCAGTTCACAGATTCAGCTATACAATAATACTACAAAACTTCTTGCATAGGGTTTTAGGCAACCCCGGTAATCTGGCATGGTGGAGATATTTACCGGGGTTTTTTATTTATGTTAATTCAAATTTATTCACAGCAGATAACCCTCAGCTCACGCATCAGCGCTTTCTCTTAACTTGCGACCATGCAACAATATCTCGATCTACTGCAACATATTCTTGATAAAGGCGTACAAAAACACGACCGTACTGGTACTGGCACCATCAGTACGTTTGGCTATCAAATGCGTTTTGATCTGCAAAAAGGGTTTCCATTAGTTACCACAAAAAAGGTTCATACAAAAAGTATAATTCATGAACTGCTTTGGTTCTTAAAAGGTGAGACCAATATTGCATACCTGAAAGAAAATGGTGTGAGTATCTGGAATGAATGGGCAAATGAGGATGGTGAACTTGGACCTGTCTATGGAAAACAATGGCGTAGTTGGGAAGGTAGAGATGGAAAAGTGGTTGATCAGATTTCTGAGCTTGTAAAACAGATCAAATCAAATCCTGATAGCCGGCGATTAATAGTGAGTGCATGGAATGTGACTGAACTTCCGGAAATGGCCCTAATGCCTTGTCATACCCTGTTTCAATTTTATGTGGCAAATGGAAAATTAAGTTGCCAGCTTTATCAACGAAGTGCAGATGTCTTTCTTGGAGTTCCATTTAATATTGCCTCATATGCTTTGCTCACATTGATGATCGCACAGATATGTGATCTTGAGCCGGGAGAATTCATTCACACTTTCGGCGACGTTCATATTTATAATAATCATATAGAACAGGTAAAACTACAATTAAGCCGGAAACCTCTTCCTCTGCCAACGATGAAATTAAATCCTTCAGTTAAGAACATCTTTGATTTCAAGTTTGAAGATTTTACGTTAGAAAATTATCAGAGTCATCCGGCAATAAAAGCTCCCGTTGCTGTGTAGCCCCCTGTCCCCCGAAGGGGGAACTTAGATTTAAAAAACTTTTTGAATATGCAACTTCATTAAATTGCCGGTTTAATTCTGTTAATTGCATTGTGATGTATTTACAAATATATAAAACTGCTTCGGCTATCTGGGCTGTGAGTGGTAAGCCTCCCCTTCGGGGAGGTTTGGAGGGGCTTATATGATCATCTCCCTCGTCGTCGCTGCTTCCGATAACAATGTGATTGGTAAAAACAATCAATTGCTCTGGCATTTGCCAAAAGACATGAAATTTTTTAAGAATGTTACCTGGGCCATGCCGGTGGTGATGGGGCGAAAAACTTTTGAGGCAATAGGTAGCAGACCCTTAAGTGGTAGAAAAAATATTGTGATTACAAGGCAACCGGGATGGAAAGCCGAAGGAGTTTCTGTAGTAAATAGTGTGGATGCTGCTGCAGCTTTGGCCGAAGAACTTAATTACAAAGAAATTTTTATTATTGGTGGAGGCGAGATCTATTTGATCTCCTTTGAAAGAGCAAATAAGATCTACATGACCAGGGTACATGCAGAGTTAGAAGGTGATACTTATTTCCCTGTTATAGAAAAGAATGACTGGAAACTTGTAAATAAAACAGATAATCCAGCAGATGAAAAACATGCTTATTCTTTTTCATTCCAACTCTGGGAGAGAAAGAGTAATTAACAATTAACAATAAAAAATTAATAATTGTTAATTATTGAAATTTGCTAAATGTATTCTCCACTTCAACTTGCTATAAAATATTTTAATTATTGGATCACTGCCTCAAACGGTAAGGGACATGGAATGCATTCTCCTTTTGTTTTTGAATTCATTGCAAGAGTTTTGAATGATAAAACGGTTTATCCGGAATATGAGAAAGTGGAAGCGTTGCGGAATCAACTTTTACATGATAATACAGTTCTGGAGATTGAGGACTTTGGAGCCGGTTCGGGCATTGATAAAAAGAACAAGAGAAGTATTTCATCGATTACAAAAAATGCCGCAAAACCAAAAAAATTTGGACAATTGATTTTTCGAATGGTGAAGCATTATCAGCCTGCAACTATTCTTGAATTAGGAACTTCATTGGGAATTACAACATCGTATCTTTCTCTCGCAAAACCAGATGCAAGAGTGACAACGATGGAGGGCTCAAATGAAATTTCAAAAATTGCAAAACAAAACTTTCAAGACTTAGAACTTAAGAACATAGAATTGATTGAAGGAAATTTCGATGACACATTATTGTCTGTTGTCCGTGGCCTGTCGGCTATCGACTTTTCTTTCATCGACGGCAATCATAGACAAGAACCAACGGAAAGATATTTTAAAGAGCTTCTCGCTAAAACCAATAACGATTCAATTCTTGTTTTTGATGATATTCACTGGAGCAGTGAAATGGAAGCTGCATGGGAAACAATAAAAAAAGATGCTACAGTTACCTGCAGCATCGATCTGTTTTTTATTGGGATAGTTTTTTTCAGGAAAGAGTTTAAAGAGAAGCAAGATTTTGTGATTCGATTTTAAATGATGTCAGGAATTTATTGGTGCTTCCTCTCTTGCATTCAAACCAAAACTTGTTTCTACTGCATTGTACCATTCCTCATCATTCATTGCATTCCAATCTACCCATTGTTCATCGGTCATGGAAGCCCGCCAATGAAGGAATGGCGCTGCGTCCGGACCAACCGGGTGACGTAATTGCCAACCATCACTATTTGCTATTTCTAAAATTTTATCTGCTACAAGTGTTGCACTTGTGGGTGTTTTGAGAGATGCTACAAATAAGCCACCAAACCGGTTTGGCTGAGGATAAATTGAAACACCACCATGACTAATGTTCCTTGCCATTTGTGTATCAATAATTCCCGGCTCTACAATTGCAACTCTTATATTAAATGGTTTTACTTCTTGTGCAAGACATTCACTTATTGCTTCAAGTGCATGTTTACTGGCGGTGTAAGGTCCTAATGGAGTATTAGATATCTTACCGGCAATAGAAGTGACATTAATGATACTGCCATT
>VBAS01000287.1:0-9820 GCA_005882975.1 Bacteroidota bacterium
CTCTATCTGTCACTCTTTGCTTATTGACCATTGCCAATTGCCAATTGCCCTACTGGCAGCAACAAGTCAACTATACGATCGATGTATCTTTAAATGATAAGCTGCATGTTTTGGATGGCTTTGAAAAGATCGAATATTTCAACAATTCTCCAGATACGTTAAAATTCATTTGGTTTCATGTTTGGCCAAATGCTTATAAAAATGATAAAACCGCCTTTACTGATCAGTCATTAGAAAACGGTAGCACCAAATTTTATTTCTCAAATAAAGAAGACCGTGGCTATATCAATAAACTTGAATTCAAAGTAAATGATCAAACGGCATCAACAGAAGATCATCCGCAGCATATTGATATTATAAAGCTTCTTTTACCATCACCATTACCACCGGGACAAAAAATAATTATTACAACACCCTTCCATGTAAAACTCCCTTTCAACTTTTCACGTGGAGGACATGAAGGTGAATCTTACCAGGCAACACAATGGTATCCTAAACCAGCTGTCTACGATAGCAAAGGATGGCATCCTATTCCTTATCTTGACCAGGGAGAGTTTTATGGCGAGTTTGGAAATTTTGATGTCAGTATAACGTTGCCTAAGAATTATGTAGTAGCAGCTACAGGTGATCTGCAAAATGTTGATGAAAAAAGTTGGTTGCTGACAAGGTCTTCCTTTACATGGAAACCATTGAAAGAAAAGTATAAAACTAAATATGGTCAAACCAAAACTAAAATTCAGTTATATCCTACGTCCTCTTCTGAATTAAAAACCTTAAAATATATTCAAAACAATGTTCATGATTTTGCCTGGTTTGCCGATAAACGTTTTATTGTAAAACATGATACTTGTCAGATTGTTTCTGGAAAGATCATCGATGCATATACATTTTATACGCCATCAGAATCCGAAACATGGAAAAATAGTTTGCAAACTGTAAAAGACGCTCTTCGAACAAGAAGTGAATGGATTGGCGAATATCCGTTCAATGTTGTAAGCGCTGTGCAAGGCCCTGAAGGTTTTGGCGGAGGCATGGAATATCCAACGATCACTTTAATTTCTCCACAAGCAAATGAAAAGTTACTTGAGTTTACGATCGCTCATGAAGTTGGTCATAATTGGTTTTACGGAATTCTCGGCACAAATGAAAGACTACATCCCTGGATGGATGAAGGCATCAATACATTTTATGATAATCGTTATACAGAATGGAAATATGGAAAGGAAGGTGAGGTACAATTCGGTTCCCAGAGTTTTGCCGTAAAAAATGCAGAAAGATTATTGTTTGAATCCAAAGCAGCTGTCAATAAAGATCAGCCAATCAATACCGAAGGAGACAAATTTACAAACCTGAACTATTCCCTGATCGCTTATTATAAAACAGGAGCCTGGCTTGAATTGGTTGAAAAAAAATTAGGTAAAGCAACATTTGATAAAGCTATGCAGGAGTATTATCGGCAATGGCAATTCAAACATCCTTACCCGGAAGATTTTAAAAAAGTCTTAGAAACTGTCAGTGGACAAAACTTAGATGCGGAATTTGTTATGCTTGATAAAAAAGGAACATTACCGGGCATGGAAAGAAAAGGAACAAAAATAATTTTTCCTTACTCAGCAAAGGCAGTCGTCTCTTACCTGAAAGATCCTTCAAAAAATGCTTTGATCATTTCACCGGTAATGGGTGCGAATGTTTACGATAAATTCATGATCGGCGCAGTTATTTCAAATTACAAATTACCTCCTTCACGTTTCCAGTTTTTTGCTGCACCGCTTTATTCAACCGGCACCAAAAAATTAAATGGAATCGGGAAAATGGAATACTCCTTTTATCCTTCCCGAACATTTAAAAAAATAAATATTTTTCTGAATGGGTCGACATTCTCCATGAATAATTTTGAAAAAGAAGATGGCAAAGAAGTAACTGCAAGCTTTCAAAAACTTGTTCCGGGAATTCGCTTTACTCTGAATGAAAAAAATGTTCGTGGCAGCAGGAACCGATATATTCAATGGAAAACATTTTTCATAAATGAAGAGTCGTTCAATATTTCTTACGACAGCACCTTTACACCAACAGATACAGTTATAACACAGAATGTAAATACCCATAAAGATGACCGTACACTTCATCAATTAAAATTTGTTGTTGAAAATTTCAGGGCACTTTATCCTTACAAAGCCGAACTAAATCTCGAACATGGAAAAGATTTTATAAGAGCAGGTTTTACGGGTAATTATTTTTTCAACTATCCAAAGCAAGGCGGCCTGGACCTTCGTGTGTTTGCTGGTAAATTTTTCTATCTAGGTTCTCAAACTTACACCAAACAATTCGCCACTGATCGTTATCACCTTAATATGACCGGCCCAAACGGATCTGAAGATTATACATACAGCGATTATTTTCTCGGCCGGAATAAATTTGACAAACTTCCGAGCCAGCAGATCATGATGCGTGATGGAGGATTTAAAATAAAAACCGATCTGTATGCTGATAAAGTTGGAAAAACAGATGATTGGCTGGCAGCAATTAATTTATCAACTACAATTCCACCGGGTATAAATCCGCTTTCTATATTGCCGGTAAAAATTCCTTTGAAAGTTTTTTTTGATCTCGGCACCTACGCTGATGCATGGGATAAAGACGCGGCTCTTGATCATTTTATTTTTGACGCAGGCGTGCAGCTTTCTTTATTTTCCAATACAGTCAATATCTATGTGCCAATAATCTACAGTAGTATTTATAAAGATTATATACAATCCGTCCTGGAAGAGAAAGGAAGATTTTGGAAAACAATATCATTCAGTATAGATATCTCTAACTTCAGTCTTAGAAAAATAAACCGGGACCTGGATTTTTAATGACTACCGGAGATCAAATAAAATATTTACAGCATAAAGAAATTGATAAAACAAAATGGGATGCTTGCATTACCTCTGCTCCTAATGGTCTTATCTATGGTTATTCTTTTTATCTCGATTGCATGTCCAGACATTGGGATACCCTTGTGCTTGGAGATTATAAAGCAGTAATGCCATTAACATGGAATAAAAAATATGGTTTTTATTATTTGTACCAACCTGCTTTTACTGCCTCGCTTGGTTTGTTTGGTAAGAATTTAACCAAAGAGATCATCGATGATTTTGTAAGTATGATCCCTTCAAAATTTAAACTAATTGAAATTTCCTTAAACAGTGGGAATGTATTGGGTGATCCGAAAAGCTTTTCATTACTAAGGAGCAACTATATCCTCAACTTGAATAGTGGCTACGAAGAAATTTATAAAGCATATCGTGATAACCATAAAAGAAATATTAGCAAAGCTCTTCAATTGGGCTGTAACGTAAGTAAAGAAATTGCAGTTGATGAGATAATACAGTTGAATAAAGAACAATTGCAACATGTTGATGGTACAAAACCGGGAGATTATCCAAATTTTAAAAAACTCTATGAATTTCTAAAAAATAAAGAGCAGGCAGAAACATACGCCATTGTTGATCCAAAAAACAAAGTTCTTGCTTCAGCAGTTTTCTTTTTCTCACATAACCGTGCTTATTATATAATGGTCGGCAATCATCCTGATGGAAAAACAATTGGCGCATCACATGCATTGATCGATGCATTTATTAAAGATCATGCTGATCAAAATTTAACTCTTGATTTTGAAGGGTCTGATATCCGTAATCTGGCTTTTTTTTATAGCGGGTTTGGAGCGAAAGAAGAAATTTATCCAGCATTAAAAATTAATCGGCTACCATTTTATGTGAAGTGGCTTAAGTGATAACAGTTATTTAAGTTCTTTTATTGCCTTAAAAAAATATGCAAAAAAAACAATTTATCCTGCTGTTCTTCGGGTTATTATGCTTATCAATAAACCTATATGCATTTCAAGGTAAGAAACTGCCAGACAAGTATAAAAAGATACAGCAATACCTGGATAAAGCAACCAAAAACAAATTAGCCGGGGTTTCCATCTATATACAAAGCCTCAAATATGGGGAATGGACCGCCAGTTCCGGATATGCCAATGTGAAGCATAAAGAACCTCTTCAAAAAGATCACATTTTTTCAATGGCAAGTATTGGAAAGATGTACAATGCTGTAGCTGTGCTAAAATTGATTGAGGAAGGAAAAATTCATCTGGATGATAAAATAGAAAACTACCTGCCTGCTGAAATAATCAATAACCTTCCCAATGCAAAAGATGTAACCATCAGGCACCTGCTTGGTCATACTTCCGGATTTGTTAACTACGACAGTGATCCAGAATTGAACAGACTCTACCTCTCAGGACTTTTAAAACTCGATACATTAAGCCATATAAACGCTTTAAGACGATACGTGTTTGGAAAAAATGCCTTATGTCGTCCAGGTTCGGAATATCACTATAGCAGTACAAACTACATGTTGCTGGCTATGATTGTTGACTATGTGGTTCCTGAAGGGCATTCTTATTATTTGAAGAAACTGATTCGTCAGCATGGATTTTCAAATACCTATTATCGGCAAACCCCTCCTTATAAAAATGTTACTTACTATGGTGACCTTAATAAAGATGAAGTGGCAGAAGATGTAACTGTCCAGACTATTGAAACAACCAACTGGTTTATAGGAGATGATGGTGTGTATGCAACCATCGAAGATGCCGCACATTTTTTGCAAGACCTTATGAAAGGCAAAATCCTGAATCAGCGATCTCTGAAAGAAATGACAACCTGGAACAACGATAAAAAGCCTGATTATGGATTGGGATTAATGGCAGACAAATCATTTCCATATAAATTTTTGATGGGGCATAGTGGAAGAGGAATTGGAACAACAATCGACCTGTATTACTTTCCCAAACAAGACATGACTGTTGCCATTTTTTGTAATAATGGATTGAGGGCCGCAGCACCAGGTTTTGGAAAATCATACAATAAAATGAGAACCCGAATTATAAAGAAGCTTTTTCTTTTTTAGAATAGAGATGGCATTCCAAGCATCGGTATGCTTATGTGACGTTTGATAAAATTTTCGCATCAGTAATTCACTTTCAAGATAAACTTATCAGTTTCTGAAACAGCCAATGAAGAAGCAGCCGCATCACTGATACGAATATCAACTCCCTGGTTTTGCCTGATCTTATCCATTGAATAAAGAACTTTGGCATAAACCGTTTTACTGTTAGAAGGATTTGTGATTTTTACAATTGTCCCGGGTTCTACACCATTAATGAGCAAATAATATTTACCATCCTGCCAGCCACTTTGAGTTTTAAATATTGATGAAGTAAATGTCTGATCTTTTGTAAGTGGTGATGTTTTCACCTGCTGAAAAAAATTATTTTTAAAGTAGCCAGTGCCATCTTCATTCATTGATGCTTGTTCCTTAACAACAGGGGGTTCAGTTTTCTTTGCCTCTTCTTTAACTCCAGTTGATGTTTCTTTTACAATAGGCTCAGTTTGCTTCTTTTGTTCTTCTGCTTTTTTTACGTTTGAAACAGATTCTTCCACTACTACATCCTTTTTAGGTTCATTTACTGGTTGCTTGTTTTCTGAAGCTTCTTGTTTTTTTATATTTGAAACAGACTCTTCAACAACTATCGTTTTGGGAGTTATTGTTACTACCTTATCCTGCATTTCGTTTGAAATTAAAAACCCAACGATGAGTTTTGTGCCTGCAGCTACATTATCAACCCCAAGATTGTTCCATCCTTTCAGGTTATTTATTTGTGCTTTACTCTTTACACTGATATTAGCAAGACTTTCCTTTTCTGTAACATAATAAACCGGAACTCCCTTATTCACATTCTGCTTAAAATTTGTATCAGTTAACGGAATATTTATCTTCTGTCCAATTGCAAGTCCTTTATTAAAATCAATACCATTAAAATTGGCGATATATCGTGGATGCACATTATACATTCTTCCCAAAGGAAATAAACCCTCTTTTGGAGCCACCTTATGTTCGATATACAAACCCTTTGGTCCTGATTTGATCAGCAGTTCCTGGGAAAAGACAATTGAGTAAAAAAACAAGAGTGAGACAACCGTCATTAGTTTTTTCATCGGGATATATTTTTACAAAGATGCAGAAAAATACGCTGTTTTAATCCTTAAGAATTCTTAACTCTTTTGGGTAGTAATTGTTAATTCTGTTCGGAAGAATATTGATCCAACCCAATGGATGACCCTGGTAAGTGACAAGTGTCCATCCTTTTTTATCTGTTTGCGATCTCAATTCTTTTTTCTTTAAATATTGAATGGCCTGCTCATGATCCAATTCAAGCCGTGGGATTTTATCACTAATAATATTACTCAGCGCTAATGCATGATCGGGTATCAATTTATCTTTAATGATCTCCCCAATTCTCGTTCCGCAATTCACAATACGCAGCTTTGATGATAAAAAATTTACATCCGCAAGTAATTTTTCAGGAACAGTATAGATAATTTCCTCATGTCTTAAAAAAGCAAGGCCTTCTGTATTTACATTCTTATTCAAAATTTCCATTTCCTTGGCTGAAAACTTCTCTGGTTTTATTCTTGGCGTATAAATTTCTTCATCATTGCCACCAGTTTTTCTAAAGCAGGCAATAAAAAAACCTTCGCCCTTCACTTTATCCGGCCAAAAACGATAACCACCATCTGTCTCAATAATATTCCATTCTAAATCAATTTTTAATTTTTCATTTTTAATTTTTAATTCATCAGAAAGCCATTCACAAATTTTCTCATCCTCCTCCTTAGAATAAGAACAGGTAGAATAGATCAGCACTCCCCCATTTTTTAAAGCCGGTAAAACATCAGCCAGAATTCTTTGTTGTCGCTGACTGCATAAAGCCACATTCTGCTCACTCCATTCTTCTATGGCTTCGGGATCACGACGAAGCAGACCGCTACCACTGCACGGTGCATCTACTACGATCACATCAAAATAATTTTCGAGTCTTTGAAAATCCCTTGGATCATTATTTGTAACAATTACATTACTACATCCCCATTTCACAATATTATCAGTAAGAACATTTGCCCTTGATCTTATCACTTCATTACTAACCAGCAAACTTTCGTTTGAAATAAGTGAAAGAAGATGTGTTGATTTACCACCTGGCGCTGCGCATAGGTCAAGAGTTCTTAATGGTTGGGACAGATCAACAGTTTGTTTTAATGCCTGCTCCAAAAACATACTGCTTGCTTCCTGCACATAATAACAACCTGCATGAAAGAGAGGATCGAAAGTGAAGGAGGGGCGGGTGTTGAGGGACAACCCAAAATCAGTCCATAGTATTTTCGAATTGGGAAGTGGGAAATTAGGAATTTGGCGCACAATTGACCATTCACCATTGACTATTGACGACTTATAAGAGTTCACCCTAATTGATATCACCTGCTCCCCTGATTCATGCACTTTTATAAATGCTTCTTTATTGAATCCATTTACTGATTCAAGCGAATTCAATAATGCTTGCGGTAATTGCATTTAAGGAAATAATTCTCTAAAAATTAAAACGCCTTCGGTTTCACAATACTCGTAGCCTGTTTCACTTCATTTGTATAAACCTCTATTGTCTTTGCCACTATTTCAATATTATCCTGTGCTTCTTTCCAATGTCTTTCTTCTATCCCTTCACGGATGCCTGGTAAAGTCTTTACACCATAGCCTGTATAAAATCCCGGTGCATAAATTTGGTGCTTGTACCACGATCTTCTCGGCAGCCCTTTTTCATTTATCAATGCTCTTTCAACTTGAAATAAAACAGTATTCAATTCTTTTCGTTTCTCAGGCGAAAGCTGTGTACCATTCGCATACAATTTTTGAAACTCTTCGGCATTCGTTTTTAATTCAGCCATTTGATTTTCAAGATCGCTGAAGTTGAGATAAGGAACTACATCTTTTGGCTTAGGCGATTGAACCCCTTTCTTCGGATCTTTTGCCAGGTCATATAATTTATCGTTGATCAATCTATTTTCCGTTTCGGTTTCTGCACGCATATTATCTGCCAGCGTTTTTAATTCGGATACATAATCCGCCACTGTTTTTTGAAAACTGGAAAAATCGATCGGCAGCACATCCGCATTTGCCAATCTCATAGTAGTTCTCCCGGCAGTTTTTGATAAGGCTACACCATATTGAAAACCAGGATCTATAAATCTTGTAAAATAGTCATAAGAATCATAAATGGAATGATACTGACCACCATTACCCTCACCACCAAATCCAAGATTCAATGAAGCAATACCTAAGAATTGTAAAAAGCCTGACCAATCTGAACCGGCGCCCAGGGCACTCAGCTTAATATTTTTATTGCCCATCATTTTAGCTCTTGCTGCCTTATCAGCATTCACCATATTAGATGCATATCTTCTTTCCTTGATCGTCACTCCTGTTTGCGGATCAATGACGGCATCAGCTATTTCATTAAAGAAAGGTTCCAGCGTATGCGAGCCACCAGCTCCAATAAATCCGCGACTATTACCATCTGAATTTATATACGCCACTGCTTTTTTCTTCAGCTCTTCCTGGTGATCTTCTGCCCACTCAGTAGAACCAAGCAATGCAGGTTCTTCACCATCCCATGCACAATACACCAATGTTCTTTTTAATTTAAATCCTTTCTTCACCATTTCACCTACCACTCTTGCTTCCTCTAACTCTGCCACCATGCCGCTGATAGGATCTTCAGCGCCATTCACCCAACCATCATGATGATTACCGCGAATGATCCATTCATCAGGCAATTCAGTTCCCGGAAGCTTTGCAATAACATCGTAAAGTGGTTTCAGATCCCAGTTGAATTGTAAATTCAAATGCACTTTATCCTTGCTTGGACCAACATGGTAAGTGATGGGTAAATTGCCGCGCCATGCAGCAGGAACTACCGCACCACCTAAAGATTGCAGCAATGGCAATGCATCTTCATAAGAAATGGGTAACACCGGAATTTTCATGATCGTAATTGCATCTTTTCTATCCAAACGTTTTGCATCTTTTGTTGCACCAATACCAGGAGTTAACGGATCACCGGGATACACAGGCATATCCATTACTGACCCACGTTGCACACCATCCTTTGGACGATAAGGACCTTCAGGATATACATCACCCGCTGAATAACCATCATCTGCAGGATCAGAATAGATCAAACATCCAATAGCGCCATGTTCATACGCTACTTTAGGTTTTATACCACGCCATGAGCCGCCATATTTTGCGATCACAATTTTTCCTTTCACGCTTATTCCCATTCTTTCCAGCTCTTCATAATCAGCCGGAATACCACGATTCACAAAAACCAATTCAGCCGTCACATCACCATCAGCCGAGTAGGCATTGTATGGTGGAAGCTGTTCCGATTTTTGTCCGCTCGTTTTATCTTCTTTTAATCCCGGCTCTTCCAGTTTTGCTTTGTAAGGTTTTGCACCCAGCAATTCCAGCGTCCTTGTCTTTGGTGTTGGAAACAGAACCTGGTATTCTGCGATCTCCGTTTGATAGCCCCATGAACGAAAAAGATTGACCATGTATTCTGCATTTGCTTTTCCCTGCGGACTGCCCACATGATGCGGATGCGAAGTAAGGAACTGCATCCATGTATCTAGGTTCTTTGCATTCAGTTGCGCATCGTATTGTTTTTCCCAATCCAATTGCGATTTTGCATTGGCCTCATTAAAGCCCATGATCTTTTGTGCGTTGATGATTGTAGTTGCTAAAACCAGTACTAGTACAAATTGAAGTCGTCTCATGATTGTGTTTGATTTTTATGTAGTCGGCTAATTTACTACTATTAAGCATTCGTTGCGTCGCACACTGGTACTGTATTAAGCCTACTTGGCTTCTTTTGAGT
>VBAS01000287.1:9863-10715 GCA_005882975.1 Bacteroidota bacterium
GAGTTTGAGTTGTCCCTCCTGCCCCTCAGGGTCCTCGTCATTGCGAGGCCGTCTTTTTAAAAACTATTTCATCTTAAGTAACGCAGGCCGAAGCAATCTAAAAAAGCGACAACTAAGGCAAATAAAAAACCTTACAGATATTTAATTTCATCGTACAGATCTTTCCATTCCGGATTTATACCATTTATTAAATCTTCTTTCTTCTTACGATTTCCGCCTTTTATTCTTTTCTCTTCCGCAATGGCCTCAACTATTAACTCAAACTTTCGATAATAAACCAATTTCACACAATTATATCTTGCACTAAAGCTTGTGGGATAGAATTTATTTTTATGCTCAAAAACTCTTGATGCAATATTTGACGTTACCCCTACATACAAAGTAGAATGATTGAGGCTACACATCATATATACCCAGCCACCCATCTGTTTCATGAAATCTAAGTTACAGACTCCTTAAGTTAGAATCGAATAACAAAATCCTGCTTCTCTTTAAATTCCTTTCTGAAAAAAACTATCCCAATAAAAAAAAGATCGATGCTACAGGTAACTGCTTCGTCATTGCGAGGCCCCCTTTTAAAAACTATTTACTCTTAAGTAATGCAGGTGGAAGCAATCTAAAACAGTAATGAAATTTTAAAGCATCGCAACCGTGTAACAGTTGATAAATTTATCCTACCTTAAAGAAATTAACCACTCCCCTATTTAGACCTTCTCTAAAAAACCACCATCTAAATTTTAAAAAATGAGATCGGTAATTATTACAGGCGCCAATAAAGGCATTGGCTATGACACCGCACTTGCATTTGCAAGAGCCGGTTATAAAGTTTTCGCTACCATGCGAAATCCAGAA
>VBAS01000367.1:0-3529 GCA_005882975.1 Bacteroidota bacterium
ATCTTCCCACTGATGCCCAATTTATCTCCGGGCATACGAACACTAAAGTTCCCTTCTTGCACTTGTAATAATAATCTCAACAATTCGTAACTATCAATTTCATCGATAGAACCATTATTACCATTTTTATGCAGTTTGCCTCCATTACTTCCACTTCCAATTGATTTACCTGTAATATTTGGAGTTGGCACATCAAGTGTTATATTATCAGCTGAAGAGGCAGTACTTGCCTTGGGAGGTTTGGGATTTCTTTTCATACTATATTTTTAAAACCAAAAGGGAAATTGTAACCAATAATAATTCCTCTAATTTCGCCGGTCAATTAGGGAAACACCTATCTTAGGAATGTAGATCACTTTTTATCTAAAAATTTGTGCCACAAAAAGTAATTACAAGTATGACGCAGATGATCAGGAAATGCTGAAAGAAGTGTTTGCCTCAATAGACACTGCTTTTGTCCTTTTTTTTGTAAATAATGGTAAAGAGATACTTTCAGCCTTGGAAAAATTAAAGGATGATCAGATGCCGTGTCTTATCGTGTTGGATTACAATATGCCAGGGCTAAATGGAGCAGATATTTTACAGGAACTGAGTACAAATGAACGCTATAAAAATATCCCCAAGGTTGTTTGGAGCACTGCAGGATCAGAAAAATTCAGGAAAGTTTGTCTTGAATTAGGAGCTGTGGATTATGTAATTAAACCTAATAATGTGGTTGGGCTTGAGGAAGTTGCCAGATACATGTTATCACTTTGTCTTGTTTAACTCCTTTGTTTTCTTGTTATTTTTATTGAAAAGACTCGTTTAATATCTGTAAAGAGATTGGCTTTTCCCACACCATAATGTTTTTATTTGGTGAGGTAAAACTTGATTTAGACTGATGAGCACTTACCAGATAAATCTCTAAATGGGGATTTTTTTCTACAATCTGGTCTACATATTTCCAGCCTTGCCCATCAGGTAAGTTATTGTCTAAAAATAAAATATCGGGTTTGTTCTCATCAATAAGAAAAAGTCCGCTTTGCAGCGTATAGGCTACAGAAACCTCATAGTTCTTCCGATTGAAATATCCCTTCATAATTAAACAAAAGTCTACTTCGTCATCAATTATCAGGATCTTTTTTTTCATTGATGGAATAGCAATTACACTTTCGGTTTTGGGTTTACTAGATAAGGTCGGACCATAACAAAATTTACGTTACGAATCGTGATACTCATCAAATACCAGCCCAATAAAAGTAATACAAATTTTAAAAAAGCGATTTTGGATAAACAATACCCAAAAAAAATCAAACTATTTTTCACTTTTAGGGTAATTGTCCGAAATCCAGCTCGTCGTCCCTTCAATAATGAATTATTTAAGAGATATAGGAATTGTTTTTGCTAGGTAGATGTCACCAATTTTCGCCATTTCTAAAATGCTAATGATGCCGAGCCAGTACAAACATAAAATTGCTGTTATAGAAGATGATGAAGATGATTATCTGATCATCAAAGATTATATCGCGGATATTGAAGGAAAATCTTTTACTGTTGATTGGTTCCAGGATTATAATTCGGCTATTGAGGCGATCAAAAATAAACAGTATCATCTTTATTTTGTCGATTACTTTCTCGGCCACAAAACAGGATTGGACCTGCTTGATGCGGCAGCAGAAATGAATTGTGATGAGCCTATCATTTTACTTACCGGTTTAGGCAATAAAGCCATAGATATAAAAGCAATGGAGAGAGGGGCTACTGATTACCTGGTAAAAAATGATCTTAGCACTGAAAAACTTGAACGCTGTATTCGTTATGCACTTGAAAGATCAAGTTTTTTAAAAGAGTTAAAAGCAAGAGAAGCAAAGTATCGTACTCTTTTTGAAAGCTCAAAGGATGCTGTTTTTATTACGGACGACCAGCTCAATCTTAGCGAGGTAAATGATGCTGCCGTTCAATTGTTAGGCTATTCGGAGGAAGAACTGGTCGGTCGTAATCTCCGGGAATTTATTTCTGCGCATCATTTAAATGGAAAGCTAAAACCGCTGAATGAAAATAGCAATATTGAAGACAATGAAATTAAGATCATAAATAATAATAATGAAACAAGAGAATGCCTTCTTTCTTTAGCTCCCCAGCGCCAGGCGGATGATGAAACATTTGTGGTGCATGGGATCATTCATGATATTACCAAGATAAAAAAAGCAGAATTGGCAAATTTGCAAGCTGAAAAACTAGCCGCCAATGAGAGATTGATCCGCATGCTGGCACATGAAATAAGAAATCCTTTGAATAATATTATTTTGTCCATTGAACAACTGATCCCGCTTGAGAGAGATGAATTCCAAAAAAGTTTCATGGATATCATTCAAAGAAATTCATTGCGTATCAACAATATCATTACTGAATTGCTGAACCTTGCCAAACCTTCTGACTTAATTATTCTTGAACATTCATTACAGGAGATCGTGGATGAAAGTATTGCCCGGACAGCAGACAGGATAAAACTTCAAAATATTCATGTAAAGAAACACTATCCCCCGGATCCTATCATTTTAAAAGCGGATAAAGAAAAATTGATAATCGTCTTTACAAATATTATTATTAATGCAATAGAGGCGATGAACACAAATGGACTGCTGAATATCAGTATAAGTGAATCAGAAGAAGGCTATGAAGTTTGTATAAAAGATACCGGCAAAGGGTTTTCAAAAGAATATCATTCAAGATTGTTTGAGCCATTTTTCACCATGAAAAAAAATGGAATGGGCCTGGGGCTTACTGTTGCTTATTCTATTTTACAATCACACAATGCAAAAATCAGGGCGCAGAGTAAGGAAAATGAGGGCACTGAATTCCACGTTAGTTTTAAAAAGTAAGATCATTTATTTTTCCTGCATTAGCATTATAGCTTAGTAAGGATATTAATATATAAAGAGCTATACTGTTAATGCCTTTAAAGCTTTGTCAATTGAATTAGACTCATTTAATACGGGCAGAAAAAGGTCTCCTTTCTTTTTTAGCCGTTGAAAAATATTTTGCATTGTAAATTGTTTGGGACTCAACTGGTGATTCACTTCTTTCCATTCCAATGGCGCAGATACGGAGGCCCCCGGCACTGGTCGTACACTGTAAACGGAAGCAAGTGTTTGCCCGGTTCTATTCTGTAAATAATCAATATATATTTTAGGTCCACGTTTGCTTAATGATCTTTCCAGCGTGGTTATTCCCGGCAACTGTTCCTGTACAAGAGAAGCAATTATATGCGCAAAATCTTTTACAGTTACATAATCATATTTATTTTTTAATGGAACATACACATGCAAACCGGACGCACCAGAGGTTTTACAATAAGAACTTATACCAGCTTTCTCCAGGGTTGCTTTTACTGCTAGTGCTGTATCCACTACCTCTGTAAAGTTATTTTTATCAGAAGGATCAATATCAATTACCATCCATGTGGGGTTGCCGATCTTTTTTGTTGTACTGTTCCAGGGGTTGATCTCTATACAACCCAGGTTCGCAACATACAGCAAGGTTTCTTTAT
>VBAS01000367.1:3547-5953 GCA_005882975.1 Bacteroidota bacterium
ATTATTTTACCATTGCTTTCACTTTTTACTTTGAACACATCAACATAAGATGGTGCATTTTCACCCGCATCTTTATGATAAAAGCCTTTATCATTTATGCCATTTGGATTTCTTTTAAGAGACAAACATCTTCCTTTCAAATAGGGAAGAATATGATCGGCCATCTTATCATAATAATCTATCAGATCGCCTTTTGTAAAACCTTCTGCAGGCCAATAAATTTTTTTGCGATTGCTTACCGCGACAATATTTTTTCCGATCTTGATTTCTGATCTTTCTTTTGTAGCCATTTATTCAATTATGTCTATGATGCTTTTCTTTTTTCAGAAAGACTTGCTTTTAATTGTTCCATCAAGTCCTTGGTTTTTGAATGTACCACTTTCATTGGGGTAAATGGAACTGCTTTTCCTTTAGATTTCGCTTTGATGATCTTTAATAATCTTTCGCTGTAATCATCACGGTATTTATTAATATCAAATGGCCCTGATAATTGATTGATCAGTGAGATCGCCATTTTTAATTCTTCGGGTTTACTTTTTGTTGTGGGCAGATCCAGATCTTCAGTAGAACGGATCTCTTCAGCAAACCTGATGCGGTTTAAAACAATTACATCTTCTTTAGCCTTAATGATACAAAGATGTTCACGGTCACGCATTACAAATAAGGCAATTCCGGCTTTTCCTGTTTTTTTAAAAGCATCTCGTAAAAGGCTGTATGCCCTTATCCCCGTTTTCTCCGGTTGCAGGTAATAAGGTTGTTCGAAATACATGCTGTCAATTTCGGTTTCATCAACAAAATGCTTGATCTCTATATGTTTTGTTTTTTCAGGACCTGCTTTTTCAAAATCAGATTTATCAAGAACTACATACCTGTCATCCAGGTAATATCCACGAACGATATTTTCCCAGGGAACTTCCGTTTTTTCATTCACTCGTTTGAACTTGATATTCGAATGATCTTTACTATCAAGCATATCAAGATCTAATGTGCTATCCTGAACAGCACTGTATATTTTTATAGGAATGTTCACAAGGCCAAACCCCAATGAACCTGTCCAAATTGCTCTCATATACTTTTTAAATGATGGGGGAGAAAAATATGCCAAACAAGTTTATCCATTAATGAGCTCTCCTGCTTTTGAAGCGGCTGAAAATATCGTTAGCAATTATCCCTTGCAAAAAGATACTTCGGTCACCATCCCCAGCTATCTTGCCGCATTCTAATCCCGAGCTGATAAATTTTGGACACTGAAACATTCTGGAGATAGAATGATGAAAAAAATCCCCGAATTCCTCAGCTGGCAAAAAAATTTAAGGCTAAAATCAACCGGCAGATTTTTTGCAGAACATTTTACATTCTCCCAGATAATCAAAAAAATTAGACTTATGATACGCAGTGCAATTTTATTTTTGGTCATAGCGCTGATATCAGGAGTAACTGGATTTGGAATAATTGCGGGAAGTACTGCGGTGATTGCTCAAACTATTTTCTTTATTTCAATCGTTATGCTTCTGGTATCCCTGCTCTCTAGCCCAAGACCAACTGGAAGTATAGATTCCTAAAATATTTTGAATTCGAAGGGCGGTTCTAACCGGTTGTTAAATGCAGCCGGTTTTTTTATTTTAAAGAAATGTACAACTAAAAAATAAGGTCATTGCAATAATGACCTTATTTGAAAACTACAAATAAAAGAAGCCACAAAAAATATGGATCAGCGTGGCTGATCAATTATTTAACGATGCGCTGCCGCAGTATCCCGCATCATTTTTACTTTATCATGTGCCTGGCGCAATATAGCCTTCTGACTTTCAATCGTTGCCCGCACATCAATAGTCAGATCATCTTCTTTTAAAGCTTCTTTATAAGCTTTTTGAGCTGCATCCTCTCCAAACTCACAAGATGCAAGTACACCTTTGCGATCATCTCCGCCAAATGTTGCTTTGACATCCATCCAGGCACGGTAAATTTTACCAGCTGTTGTGGTTTCATCAGTAACATCTTTCTCATTACTACTTACCAATCGGCGAAGATCGTTTGCAAACTGACGACTTTGTTGCGCAAATTGAGTAAACAATGATTGCAGATCCTGATCGTCAGTTTGTGTTGCTGCTTTTGAATAACCAGTAACCCGGTCATTGTTGATCCTTATTAGATCTCTTAATGCTTCTGAATTTGTCATGTTTTTAAATTTAAGGTCAAATAATTTTTTAAAAGACAATGAACGAGGAATTATTTCCTCATTCATTGTCCGGGTACTTTATTTTTATTGCTATTCTTTTTCATAGGTTATGAATCATTTTTATATTTTATAAATGAATCGAAACACTTATTTATAAGAAGAAAAAAACATACCATGTTTTTTAAGTATGTTTAAATAAATAATGCCTTCGTTGCGCCATTGGTATC
>VBAS01000368.1 GCA_005882975.1 Bacteroidota bacterium
TCCCATTTGTCTTTTATTTTATCAACGTTTAATTTTTTTTGTTTGATCAATTGCTGAATGATGGAAGATTTTTCTATCGTGCCGATTATAATAATTGCTTTTGCTGAAGCCGGGAGAGTATTTATCAGGCCAGGTTTTTTCCCCGTGATCATTCCCATATCATTTTGCAAAAAGCCTGCTGCTCTTTGTATCAAAATATAATCTGCGGGATCCGTATAGATTGAAGCAGATGAAATAGAAAAAGCGGTTGCTGATGGTTTATCACGTATCCATTGTTGGGCATGAAGTAAACTGCTAAAACAAATGATGACAACTGCAACAAATAAATTCTTTCTGCACATTTTCATACTGGTTATTTAAAAATTTATAAACCTATGGTTCATTATTAATTAATAACTATTTCAGCTTTCAACACATTCGAACTTGTTTTGATCTTCACATTCGGCTGACCGCCACCTGCTGTTATCTCATATTTTCCTTTTAGTATATCTTTTTTATTCAGATCATTTATATACGAGAACGCATCCGGTGATAAGTTAAGATTGACAGTTTTTGTTTCACCTGCATTCAAATGAATTCTTTTGAAAGCTTTCAATGATCTTATAGGTACAGGAATTTTTCCTGCCTCTTTTGACGTAACATATACCTGTACAACTTCGTCGCCAGCCAAAGAACCTGTATTTTTTATGTCAACGGAAACTTTTACACTATCCCCGGCCTTGTAAGATGGATTTGTTTTAAAGTTGCTGTATTCAAAACTTGTGTAACTCAATCCATAGCCGAATGGATAAAGTGGATCGCCTTTGAAATAGCGATAAGTCCTTCCACTCATATTATAATCTTCAAATGAGGGTAAATCATTTATTGACTTATAAAAAGTCACCGGTAATTTTCCTCCCGGGTTATAATCACCGAACAAGACATCCGCAATAGCAGTACCTGCAGCTTGCCCGGGATACCAAGCTTCAATGATGGCAGGAATATTTTGGTTTTCCCAATTAACAGCCATAGCACTTCCATTTAATAATACCAATACTACCGGTTTACCTAAAGCTTTTATATCTTTTATCAGTTGTTCTTGTATAGCAGGCAGATCAAGTCTGGTTCTGTCGCCTCCCAGGAAACCATCAATCTTTACATCCAATTCTTCTCCTTCCATGCGTGGAGTAATGCCCATGCACATAATTACTACATCAGCCTGCTTTGCTGCTTCAATGGCTTCTTTTTTTAAATCAGGTTTTGGCGCTGCCCACACCAATTGTACCTGCGCATCTGCAAATGTTTCCACCGCTTCCACTCTTATCTTATATTTTTTTCCCGCTTCTAATTTAATCGGAACAGATTTTCTTAACCGCGGATCACCATATTCATCCCGGAAATGATAACTTGTTTTAGCAATAAGGCTGTCTTCAAAATATAGTTTTGTTTTACAGGTAGTAATAAATCCTAATTGGTAAACACCTGCTTTGTCTGGTTGCAAAATTCCTGTCCATCTTACAGCAAAATTGTCGTCATCCATATCTTCACGGGGAGCTTTATCTTTCCAGTTTGCATCCAGTGTTTTATCAATTGCAGTAAATAATGGTTTTGATTTCATGGATGTATCCGTAAAATATTCTGCATTTATTCCCGGCTTATTATCTGTAGTAAATAATGCATTAGCGGGAATAGTATAAAACATAGGCATACCATCAGCCAGTTCTGAACCTTGTGCGAATAATACTTTTGCATTCGGTAATTTTTCCCTGATACCTCTTAATGGCGTAACAGGATCTGAAGGCACTCCATTATAATTACCCAGCAGCATCAGCCATTGATCAGCATTGGGGCCGATAACGGCTACAGTTTTTAAATCTTTTTTTAATGGTAAAATATTATTGTCATTCTTCAACAGTACAATTGATTTTCGGGTTGCTTCCAGTGCGAGATCTTTATGTTCCTTATTATCTACCACACTATACGGAATACTTGCATATTTCACCATCTCCGCCGGATCAAACATACCGAGCTTAAATCTTGCTGTAAATAATCTTTTAACGGACACATCAATTTGCGCTTCGGTAATTAATTTTTGCTCCACTGCTTTTTTAAGCGAGAGATATACTTTGCCACATTCAAGATCGGTTCCTGATTTTACAGCCAAAGCTGCAGCTTCCTGCGGAGTAGCTACTACTTTGTGATTGGCATAAATATCTGTGATGGCTTCACAATCTGAAACTATGAATCCTTTAAAGCCCCATTGAGTACGCAATAAATTATCAAAGAGACCATCGGTTCCGCAGCATGGTTGCCCATTCAAGCGGTTATAGGCGCACATTACAGAATAGGCTTTTCCTTCTTTAATGCCCATTTCAAACTGGGGCAAATAAGTTTCATAAAAATCTTTCATGCCGATCTTTGCATCAAACACATGACGTTCAGGTTCGGGACCGCTATGCACTGCAAAATGTTTTATCGTTGCAATAGTTTTATAATAATTGGAATCATCTCCCTGCAATCCTTTAATAAAGTCGACACCCATTCTCCCTGTAAGGAAAGGATCTTCTCCATAAGTTTCCTGTCCTCTCCCCCAACGTGGATCACGAAATATATTAATGTTGGGTGACCATAATGTCAATCCCTGGAATAAAAACCGTTTATTCTTTCTTACAAATTCATGATGCTTGGCTCTTGTTTCATCGGAGATAACAGTGGACACATTAAACATCATGTCCTCATCCCATGTTGCTGCAAGTCCTATTGCTTGTGGAAATACCGTTGCTATACCTGCACGGGCAATACCATGTAAACCTTCACTCCACCAATTGTACTCTGGTACTCCCAATCTTTCAATAGCCGGAGCCTGGTTGATCATCTGGCTGATCTTTTCATCCAACGTCATTCTTCCAACAAGATCATTCACTCTTTCTTCCGTGCTTAGACCGGGATTCATAAAAGGGAATTTATATTGCTCTTTTGATTTGCAGGAAGCAATCATAAATAGAATAAAAGCAGATAGAATTAATTTGATTATTCTCATCATAATGTATTTGGTGAATTTTTCTAATTATTTGTTTTTGCGGTCTTGTTGTTTTCCTGCCTTTTTTTGATGTATTCTGCCACAGTGATCATTGGCGCAATCCAAATATTTTTTTCATTTTGTTTTAAGAAATGTAAAAATTGGCTATGAGCGGGTAAAGATACGTTCAGGGAATTGCCACCATCTACCATTCAATCAATTGCGCACCTGTTTCACCATTCACCATATAGCAATCCACATTATACAGATCAATTTCATTTATTTTATGCATTTGATTTCTTACAGCTCTTGCTGCAATAAAATCATCTTTCATACCATTGATAAAAGATGAATCACCAATCTTCATATCGCCGCAGGTAAAGGCAAATGTTCTTTTAGTTTTCCCATCTAATGTGTGCAGAAACAGATTCGTCATTCTTGTTTCATCTACCATTCGCTGAACAGTGTAGTTATTTAAATCATATTCCGGCTTTACCCATTCTCTTCCTTTGCCGCCGATACATGGATGAAACAATGTATGATTACCCAATTCATGGCCATTTACTGCTAATTTTTTCCACTCATTCATACGGGTCTGCATTGAAGTGGAGAAAGCCGTGATATAAAATGTTGCCTTTAATCCTAATGAATCGAGAACGGGGATTGCATTATCTAGATGCTGATTATAAGCATCATCATAGGTAAGTACCACAGCGCATTTCTTTCCTTGCCAGGGCAAATTGATTTGGGAATAACATAGCTGCGAAGTAATTAATAAAATAGGCAGAAATATATTTTTCATATGCTTGCAATTAGCGAATGTATTAAATCCGGGTTTATCAGGAAAATGATTGATCGAAACACGGATCAGCCATTTGTTTTTTACGAAAGTATTCCTGACTCAATTTATTTTATTTAGCCGGGATAAATCGTATGCTTTTAATAAATATAGCATGATTGCTGCCTGCCGGAAATTTTACAAATACATCATGCCTGCCGGAAATGTTTTTCACCGCAGCTTTAAACGCCTTCCAGTTGTTTACACCGATTGAAGTAACCTGAACAGTAGCTATCAACTTTCCTTTTTTAAAATCATCGAGCCAAATTTCAATCTTACCAGCGGTGCTTGCAGAAGCAAGAAGCTCAACGTGTGAAGAAACTCTTTTATCCTTTCCTAAATCTGCTCCTGAAATCATAAACCATCCGCCATTATTTGAATTATTGGTTACTACCTTTTCAGCGGTTTCATTTATTTTTTCTACACCAAAGTAATTGCTATAACCCGCAGCGGGAAGAGAAGAGAATGCATCTTTGCAAACAAAGAAATCAAAATCTGCTTGCTTGCCTTCAGCAAAAACACCAACGCTGGTCCCTACCCATGAATTATAATTCGGCTGTACTTTATCCAAAGCAACTGCACCGATGGAAGCGCCAACTGAAATCCAATTGGTGCCATCAATGCTATAGTAAGCCGATAAATTATGCAGCTTTCTTTCGACTTTCAACCAAACAGTATTGCCAAATTGATTGACGATGCTACGGATGGCAGTGTCCAATTTAAAAATAATTTTCTTTT
>VBAS01000288.1 GCA_005882975.1 Bacteroidota bacterium
GCCTGGGCCATGTGTGGTTTTGCTGAAGAGTTGGAATGGTTTGATACAATAAGTGAAACATCTCTTGATCCCGATAGTTATCGGGATGGAGGGAAAAATAATTTAGGATCGTTGATGTTAAAAGCTGCAAAAGCTACATGTGATTTTTATATAGAAAACTCCTGCACTGATGGAATTCCTTATTGGGACACCGGGGCGCCAGGACTTTCTAAAATGGGGGACTACTTAAATAAACCTGCTGATCCATTTAATTCCTACGAACCGTTTGATAGTTCAGCTGCAGCAATTGGTGCACAGGGCCTGTTACGTTTAGGAAAATATTTACAAAATAAAGGAGATGATAAAAGCGGGAATCGTTACTGGCAGGCTGGACTTTCTGTAATGAATACTCTATTGGATGAACCTTATTTGAGTAGCAATGATGCTCACCAGGGAATGACATTGCATTCGATCTATCATCGGCCTAATGGATGGGATCATATTCCTGCAGGCAGTAAAATTCCAAATGGTGAATCAAGCATGTGGGGAGATTATCATATTCGTGAAGGTTGCCTCTACCTGCAACGCATTATCAGCAATGAAAAATATTATGCATTCTTCAATTGTATTTAATGGGCGCCAAACAACTAAATGATCTTTCACAGTTGTGT
>VBAS01000289.1:0-13666 GCA_005882975.1 Bacteroidota bacterium
ATTCATACCATCACAACCAAACCATGGAGCATTGAAGAAGCTACAAAAAATTATTCAGCAGAAGGCGTAAAAGGAATAACTGTTTGGAGAGATGCACTGGTAGATCGGAATATCAAACAAACAGGTCAGCTATTGCGTGAGCATGGATTGAATATAGTTTCACTTTGTCGTGGCGGATTCTTTCCCAATAAAGAAAAAGAAAAAAGAAAACTTGCGATCGAGGATAATTTGATAGCAATTGAAGAAGCTGCTGAATTAGGAACATCATTAATTGTTCTTGTTTGCGGTGCCGATCCAACTCAATCACTTGAAGATTCGAGAAAGCAGATACAAGAGGGGATTCAAACAATTCTTCCGCAAGCAGAAGCTGCCGGAATAAAATTAGCTATCGAGCCATTACATCCAATGTATGCAGATACCCGTTCCGCAATTAATACATTAGCACAGGCAAATGATATGGCAGAGCAAATAAATTCTCCTTATGTTGGCGTTGCGGTGGATGTATATCACCTTTGGTGGGATCCATCTTTGGAACACGAAATTAAACGTTGCGGAGAAAACGATCATTTATTTGCTTTTCATATTTGCGATTGGAACTCGCCAACTGTTGATATGTTGCTTGACCGTGGTTTAATGGGTGATGGATGCATTCCTGTCAATAAAATAAGATCCTGGGTAGAAGCAACAGGATTCAATGGTTTTTATGAAGTAGAAATTTTTTCTAATAAATACTGGCAACAGGATCAATCACAGTTTTTGAAAGAAATTATAAAAGCATACAAAGAAAATTCTTAACGACGTAAAAATGGAACCACATAGGCACATAGCACACATTAGAAGGAACACATAGATTACTATGTGAAAGCCTATGTGGTTCAAAATAGTTAAAAACTAAATTAACGAATGAAACAGCATACTATTGGTATCATCATGAATGGTGTAACAGGACGCATGGGAACCAACCAGCACCTGTTACGATCAATTGCAGCGATCATCAAACAAGGAGGCGTAAAGCTCAGTGAAGAAGAAACGATCATGCCCGATCCAATACTTGTTGGACGAAATAGCGATAAGCTGAAAAAACTTTGTGAATTATCCGGCGTAAAAAGAATGACTACCGATCTTGATGAAGCACTTGCTGATAAAAACAATATCATCTACTTCGATGCACAGGTTACAGGAAGAAGAGCCGATGCTGTTAAACAAGCTGTGAAAGCAGGTAAACATATTTATTGTGAAAAGCCAGTAGCAACAAATGTCGAAACTGCTATGGAACTTTATAATTTATGCAAGAAAGCAGGATTAAAGAACGGAGTTGTGCAAGATAAACTTTGGCTTCCCGGCATAGTAAAATTAAAGCAGCTTATTCAGCAAGGTTTTTTTGGCAAAATACTTTCCGTGAGAGGTGAATTCGGCTATTGGGTTTTTGAAGGTTATACAATCCCGGCGCAACGTCCTTCATGGAATTACCGGAAAGAAGATGATGGTGGAATTATTGTCGATATGCTTTGCCATTGGCGTTATGTACTCGATAATGTTTTTGGAAAAGTAAAAGCTGTCTCCTGTTTGGGTGCAACCCATATTCCGAAAAGAGTTGATGAGCAGGGAAAGGAATATGAATGCACTGCTGATGATGCAGCGTACGCAACATTTCAGTTAGAAGATGGTGTCATTGCTCATTTCAATTCTTCATGGACGGTAAGAGTGCGGCGTGATGATCTACTTACATTGCAGGTCGATGGAACCAAAGGATCAGCTGTGGCGGGTTTGCGTGAATGTTATGCTCAAAGTTATGAGAACACACCGCGGCCAGTTTGGAATCCTGACGTTCCTCAACCCATTAATTTTTTTGATGGCTGGAAAAAAGTGGGAGAGGAGGAAAACTATGATAACGCTTTCAAGGTGCAATGGGAGTTGTTTTTAAAACATGTTGTAAAAGATGAACCTTTTCCCTGGGATCTTCGTGATGGTGCTAAAGGTGTGCAGTTGGCTGAAAAAGGAATAGAAAGCTGGAGCAAGCGTTGTTGGGTTGATATTCCCGAACTTTAAGAAAATAGTTTTTATGAGGTCAGCTGCATTACTATTATCATCGTCTGTTGTGTCACTCACTTCATCGTTCGGTAATTCTATTGAGCTTTTTATTTCACGCAAAGACGCTAAGGCGCAAAGTCGCAAAGAAAGTAGTGGCTTAGCGCCTTATTTACTTTGCGCCTTTGCGTGAAAAGTTATTTAAACAGTCATTATGAAAAGAGTTGCATTAATAACAGGTGGGAGCAGAGGCATTGGTTTTGGAATTGCAAAACATCTTGCCCAAAATGGTTTTGATCTTGCAGTGAATGGAGTAAGGGAAGAAAAAGCTGTAGCTGACGCTTTATTGGAATTGCGTAATGCAGGAACTGATGTTTTATATTGCCAGGGAGATGTTTCATTAACAGCAGACAGGAAAAAAATAATTGAACACGTTAAAAAACATTTTGGCAAACTGCATGTGCTCGTAAACAATGCTGGTGTAGCGCCAAAAGAAAGAAAAGATATTCTTGAAACAAGTGAAGAAAGTTTTGACTGGTTGATCGCCACAAATCTTAAAAGCACTTATTTCCTCTCACAGCAAGTTGCTAACTGGATGATTGAACAAAAAAAGGCCGAGACTTCATTTACATCTTGTATCATCAATATATCTTCCGTTTCTGCCACCGCAGCCAATGTCAATCGTGGAGAATATTGTGTTTCTAAAGCAGGCATTAGCATGGTAACACAATTATTTGCCGTTCGCTTAGGAGAGTATGATATTCCAGTTTATGAAGTCCGGCCCGGTGTGATCGATACTGATATGACGGCTGGTGTAAAAGAAAAATATGATAAGCTGATCGGTGAAGGTTTAACTGTTCAGAAACGATGGGGCTATCCTGATGATGTCGGTAAAGCAGTGAGTGCATTAGCCCTTGGAAATTTTCCCTATTCAACAGGCCAGGTGATCATGATTGACGGCGGGCTAACCTTATCAAGGTTTTAGTTTTCATTATTCTTTTACACGAACCGCTATAACTGAAACATTGAGATTAATGCACTAACTAATGTGTTTTTTTAATTATTTCTTTCGGATCCCTTTGTATATCGCCGGTCATATAAAGTTCGACCGAATCTCTTGTTGCATTCGAATGAACCATCACCGTCCTTTGAAAGTTACCTGATACGCCGGTAGGATCAAACGAAACGCTTATAACTGATGAGTCGCCAGGTTCAATAGCTTTTTCCGGCGCTTTTGCCTGTACACAATGACAATTACCCCTTGCTTCAATAATAGAAAGAGGGATATTGCCTGCATTCTTAAATTTGAAATCAAAATTTGCATTTGATTTTCCATCTATAATGCCGATATCAATTCTTTCGTTTTCAAATTTGATCTCTGCATTTTTTGGAGTTTCTTTTTTTGCATCGGAACCGGCTTCGCCGCAACTGATATTAGATAGTAGCGCAAACAAAATGAAGTAGAGATGTATGCTTTTCATTTTTTCTGTATTTAATACTTGAAAATAATCTATAATAGCTAAAAAAAGAAATGCTCTTTTTGAGTTGAAAGCTGGACGACTTTTTTTAACGGCAACACTGCGGACGGATAGAATATTCTATCTTCAAAAAAAAGTCATCATGATAAACCGCATTGCTTTTGTACTTGTGCTTATTTTTCTATTTACCGGGAATAAAGTTGAAGCCCAGTCATCTTACGGCCAGGAAATAAAAACAGTAGCTGACTCATTGATCAAAACATTAACTCCTTTACAGAAAAGATCGGCATTACTTTCTTTTTCTGACACAGCACGGATAAAATGGAATAACCTGCCTGTTGGATTGCGTGCAAGAGCAGGTGTCAGCATTGGTGATATGACCGAACAACAAAGAAGATTATTGCACCGCATCTTATCTGCATCCTTAAGTTCACAGGGTTATCTGAAAGCGACCGGTATCATGCATCTCGACAATTTGCTCAACATGTGGGTCGATACCGCTTATTCCCGCCAGGAATTTAATGATACCGTAAAACAATTTTTAGTTGACTTGAAATGGTCGCATCGAAACTATTATCTCGCATTTTTTGGTCTACCTTCTGATGCGAATTGGGGATTTAAGATCGAAGGTCATCATTTGTCGGTCAACCTGACTTTTACCGGCGATAAAATATCGGTTACACCGTGGTTCATCGGTACTGATCCGGCAGAAATGCAAATGACGCAATATGCAGGATGGCGGGTGTTGGGACAGGAAGAAGACCTTGGTATAAAACTTATCCATATGCTTACAGCTGATCAACAGCAAATAGCAACCATGAACAAAGAAGTACCAGGTGATATGATAACCGGTGCAGAAAGTGGTAAGCGATTGATAGATTACTGGGGTATAAAAGGTAGCCAGCTTGATAAAAAACAAAAAGCAGTGCTGATGTATATCGTTCGTGAATATGTTTTTAATATGGAATACGAAAAAGCAACAGAAGAGTATGATAAAATAATTAAAGCAGGAGTGGATAATATTTATTTCGGATGGATCGGACCTTATGATGAATACAAAAAACATTATTTTGTATTGAACGGCCCAACTTTTTTAATTGAGTTTGATAATGCCGGTGGACCACGAGGAAGTGCAAATCATATTCATACAATCTGGCGTGAAAAAGGAAATGAATTTGGTGAGGATATTTTGAAAAAACATTATATGCAGGAGAAACATTAGATGGCGATGGTGTATTCAATGATCTGGCAAAAGAAAATCGTCGGGCTGGAAATATTTCAAGTTTGTAAATCATCATAAAAAATTATCTTACCTTACTTATGAAATAAGTTATATGTGTCGCAACCTCTTTATTTTATTTTTTGTTTTTATTACTCAAACATTACCAGCACAAAAAAATAACAGACCTAATATTATTTATATAATGGCAGATGATCTTGGTTATGCAGATCTCAGTTGCTATGGAAGAAAAGATTATCAAACACCCAACCTCGATAAGTTATGTTCTCAAGGCGTAAAATTTACAAACGCTTATGCTACTGCTCCAGTGTGTACGCCAACAAGAGTTGCTTTTATTACGGGCAGATACCCAGCACGGCTCACTGTTGGTTTGTATGAACCAATTGCTGAAGGACACAAAGACGGTCTTGTGGGACTATCTGCACAAACTCCTTCAATAGCTACGTTGTTGAAAAAAGCTGGCTATGAAACCTATCTTGTTGGTAAATGGCATCTCGGATATCAACCGGAATATGCACCAAATAAGAATGGCTTTGATTATTTTTTTGGTTTTAAAGCCGGGGCAACAGATTATATTTCACATACTGCTTTTAAAGGTGAGCCTGATCTTTATGAGAACGATATTTTAGTAGAGAAGAATGGCTATTTAACCGATATACTTGGTGAAAAAGCAATTGAAGTTATAAAGCAGCAACACAAAAAACCTTTCTTTCTTGCACTGATGTTTAATGCGCCTCACTGGCCATGGCAGCCACCGGGCGATAAGCCTGTGGGTAATGGGACTAGTAGTGAATGGCCTAAAGGTGGGTCACCACAAGTTTATGCCGCAATGATGAAAAGTCTTGATGATGCAGTTGGAAGAATTGTAAAGACAATTGATGATCTGCATTTGTCCAGCAATACAGTGATCATTTTTACCAGTGATAATGGTGGTGAAAAATTTTCTGATAACGGAATTTATAAAGGAGGAAAAATGCAATTGTGGGAAGGCGGTATTCGGGAGCCTGCATTTGTACGGTGGAGTGGTAAGCTAAAAGAAAATTCTGAAACAAACCAGGTAGTTACCACCATGGATTGGACAGCAACAATACTTGCTCTTGCAGGAGCGAGGGCCGATAAAAATTTTCCTTTGGATGGAATGGATCTTATGCCGGTATTAACAGGAAAAAAAGCGGCGGTGCCAAGAACATTATACTGGCGAATTTTTCAACGCAGGCAGCACGCCGCTGTTCGTGATGGCAACTGGAAATGGTTGCGTGATGAAAAAGGTGAAGAATATCTTTTTGATCTTTCGATAGATCCCTCTGAAAAAAATAATATAAAGGAAAAATTTCCCGAAACCTTTTTGAAATTAAAAAACAAATATGGTGCATGGGAAAAAACAATGCTTGCACCAATTCCATTAGATTAGATCTTATGGGTAAAATCTCCTTTTACAGGCTTTAAGACCGTGTGATTGGCATGACGCTATACGGCATGTAATTTGTCTCTCTTTTTTTTATGGTTCGAAGATTCATGTTTGCCACAGGTATCGAAAACAGTATCCCGGTTATTGATAATGGTCGTAAGAGAATTGATGAAATGGAGAAATGTTTTCATTACAAGTACTGGCAACGTGACATTGACCTTGTACAACAATTAGGCATTCAATTTTTACGATATGGCCCGCCTCTGCATAAAACTTTCTTAAGTGCAGAAAAATATGATTGGTCATTCTGCGACGAAGTTTTTAAATATATCAGGCAAAAACAATTAGTGCCAATTGTTGATCTCTGTCATTTTGGAGTTCCTGATTGGATCGGAAATTTTCAAAATCCGGATTTCCCTTCTTTGTTCACGAAATATGCAAAGGCATTTGCCCAAAGGTATCCCTGGATACAACTTTATACACCCGTCAATGAAATGTACATCTGTGCATTATTCTCCGCCTATTATGGATGGTGGAATGAACAACTTACTACAGACAGATCTTTTGTTACCGCTCTTAAAAACATTGTGAAGGCAAATGTGCTGGCCATGCGGGCAATTTTAGAAATAAGACCTGATGCGATTTTTATCCAGAGCGAATCATCAGAATATTATCATGCAGAAAATCCTAAAGCTATAAAGCCGGCTGAGATCATGAATGCAAGAAGATTTCTTTCATTGGATCTCAACTATGGTAAACGTATCGAGTCAGAGATGTATGAATATTTAATGGATAATGGAATGACAAGGGACGAGTATCATTTCTTTTTGAAATATCAATTGAAAAGACATTGCATTATGGGTAATGATTATTATCAAACCAACGAACACCGCGTGGCTGAAAATGGCAGCACAACTGCAGCCGGGGAAATATTCGGTTATCATGTGATCACTTCTCAATATTATGACCGCTACCAGATCCCTGTTATGCATACAGAAACAAATTTTAGGCAAGGCCCTTTAGGTAATGAAGCAGTGAATTGGTTATGGAAAGAATGGACAAATGTATTGCGTGTAAGGAATGATGGTGTTCCTATTGTTGGGTTTACCTGGTATTCATTGACGGACCAGGTTGATTGGGATACTGCATTGCGTGAGGATAATAACCATGTAGACCCATTAGGCTTGTTTGATCTTGACAGAAAGATAAGACCCGTGGGAGAAGCTTATAAAAAATTAATAAGAGATTGGAGTGAGATACTTCCCACGCAAAGTGTTTGCTTGCATGTTCCGGTTGAAATGCCGGAGACTCCGAAGATGGAAAAAGAAGTGAACAAAAAAGCTGAATCTGCCGAAAAGAATGAAAAGGAAACATCCGATCTGTTAAAAGCCAGTAAAAAGTAAGTTATGCGATTTGAAACTAAAACAATGCTCGTTACGGGAGGAGCAGGTGGTATCGGTCTTGCGATTGCTTGCAGGTTTGCATCAGAAGGCGCCAATGTTGTGCTTGTAGATATAAATATGCAGGCGTTAAAGAATGCTTCTGAAACATTAAAAAAATATACAGACAAATTTCTTTTAAGTGAATGTGACGTGAGCCATGAAGAACAGGTAAAAAAAGTTGCAAATGATACAGTAAAACATTTTGGAACACTTGACATAGTTGTCAACAATGCGGGATTAATGATCTTTAAGAAACTGGAAGAGCATGAAGCTTCTGATTGGAATAAAATATTAAATGTAGACCTGCTGGGAGCTTTTTATTTTATTAAACAGGCCTTTCTCCTTATGAAAAAAGGAGGATGTATAATTAATATCTCAAGTATTCATGCTTTAGAAACCACTCCGATGGTAACAACCTATGCGGCCGCAAAAGCCGCCTTGCTTTCAGTAACAAGATCGGCAGCTATTGAAGGAAATGAAAAAGGAATAAGAGTGAATGCAATTCTGCCCGGTGCTATTGATACTCCAATGCTTTGGAATAATCCAAATATTAAAGCAGGATTGGAACAGGTAAATAAAGATAGCGTTGGCAAGCCCGAAGATATTGCAGGTGTCGCTGCGTTTCTTGCCTCTGATGATGCTGCATTTGTACAAGGAGCAATGATAGAAGTTGATGGCGGAAGATTGAATAGATTATAATTGTCTGGCCAAAAAATATTGTACGTTAAACAACAAGTAACCTCTGCAATTTTTAAATCTGTAAATTCTTCATCGTAAGATCTGAACGGAAAAAGAATCCGCAATAATTTACAATGATATAGGGCATATCTTCTACAATTTAAATAATGATCCGCCCAGTGATTTGTAGTTAAACCAAATTATGTTTCCCGGCATATATGGTACAATATTTATGATTTTTTCTCTTCATGGCATTCATCAATGATAAGTTTTGAAAAATATAACATAGATGTTGTGCCATGTGAGATATTAAAGAGCAACTCCATTTTTCTTAAGCAATAAAAATTAAATACAATGAAAGCAGCAGTATTTCATAAAGTAGGTGACATCAGTGTCGACAATGTTCCGGATCCTGTTATAGAGGATGCAGATGATATTATTTTAAAAGTTACATCTACTGCGATATGCGGATCTGATCTTCATATTTATGACGGTTTTGTTCCCCAGTTAAGGGACCAGGTATTAGGTCATGAATTTATGGGCATCGTTGAAGAAGCCGGACCCGGAGTAACTAAAGTGAAAAAAGGTGACCGCGTTGTTGTTCCATTTACGATTGCTTGCGGACAATGTTTTTATTGTCAGCAGGGTTTTCATGCTAATTGTATGCATACGAATCCTGAACATTATGGACCACGTGGCGACCTCTTAAAAGAAAAGGGGGGAGGACTTTTTGGTTATACTGACTTGTACGGTGGTTACAATGGTGGACAAGCCGAATATGTACGGGTTCCAAAAGCTAATGTAGGCCCCAAAATTATTCCTGATGGTTTGGAAGATGAACAAGTACTATTCCTCACAGATATTTTTCCAACCGGGTGGAGTGCTGTAAAGTGGGGTAAGGTAAAACCCGGAGATCATGTTGTAATATTTGGAAGTGGACCAGTTGGCCTGATGGCACAAAAAGCTGCATGGATAAATGGAGCCGAAAGGGTCATCGCTGTTGATCCATTAGAATATCGGTTAGAAAAAGCAAGACGTGTAAATAATGTAGATACTTTGAATGCAGACGACGATGATCTTATAGAAAAGATCTATGAAATGACGGAAGGAAGGGGCGCCGATGTTGCTATTGATGCGGTTGGTATGGAGGCGAAACGAAATATTTTAGAAAGAGCAAAAGCAGTTATTAATGTTGAGAAAGGCACAATGAAAGTAATTGAATTGTGTACTGAAGCAGTGCGAAGAAGTGGTATCATATCTGTTGTTGGTGTGTATGCAAGTCCTTATGATAATTTTCCTATTCACCGCATTTTTGATAAATTTTTGATAAAGGACTGATCATGCAGTTCGGCCAGGCGCAGGCAGTTTTATTCATTGACGAATGTTTTGAAATGGTTCGTAGTGGAAAGGTTGTTTTGGATGATATCATTACTCACCGGGTTCCATTAACAAAAGCTTCAGATGCTTACTCTATGTTCAGAGATAAAACAGATGATTGTGTGAAAGTGGTTCTGAAGCCTTGATAGAAAATAATTCTTCAATCAAAAATTTTGATCATGAAAAATAATATGGGCAATATAAACTTCAGCGAACAACTCCTGTCTCTATGGAGTGTTGAAAACATGCTGGTAGAAAAAATGCCATCGATGATGGACAAAGCAAGTGATTTTGGTTTGAAAAAAAGTTTGGCACTTCATTTTGAAGAAACTCGCCAACACAGAACGGCAATTCAGCTGATCTGTAAACAACTGGATATTGATCTAAGAAACACGTCCCCCAATAAACAATTACAGAACATATTACAGGAAGGTGAAAGATCAATGGAAGGGAAACAGGGTGGTGATCTCGATACAGTTATCATAAGAACAGCACTGGAAGTGGAACAATATGAGATCTCATTATATGCTGAAGCCGCAGAAATGGCCGAAGCAGCAGGCTATAAAGGGATCGCCGGAAGATTATGGTTAACACAGGAAGAAGAAAGACAGTCCGAAACCAAATTAAAGTTTTTTGAAGGACTCCTTTTAAAAGAAACAGCTGAAATAGGTCAGTCCATTGCCCAGTATCATTAGGGCTGGCCTGCAATTTTGTTACGAAAGAATTTTACAACGATAAACTACTTGCTAAAAGCCCCTTTGTTTTTAACCAGGGGCTTTCTATTTTGTCTCCATGGATCCAATACCAATTAGTTTTAAACACAACGGAGTAACATATAAGGATTGTTACTTCACAAAAGTTACAAGAACTAATGCGCCATCATTTTGGCATTTGTATGACTGCGATAATTATTTTCTTGGCAGGCTTCAGTTTACCGACCAATGGCTCTTTGATGCTAACAGGAAAGCAACAGGATTAAATAAACTGGCCGAATACTTTGGTGATTTTGTGGAGAAAGCAAACCGAAGTAAGGCCGCATAAATTCATTTGCATATTTCTTTTTTTTTAATGCAACGCT
Organism: Bacteroidota bacterium; assembly: GCA_005882975.1. Lineage (GTDB taxonomy): Bacteria > Bacteroidota > Bacteroidia > Chitinophagales > Chitinophagaceae > VBAS01. The sequence goes on from VBAS01000289.1 coordinate 10,730, forward strand.
TTACTCTTTCTTGTCCAAAGGCCATTTGTCTGTATCAACTTTTTTCCTGAATGATAAGGAATCTTTTTTAAATGAATTATTCGGGATGATCTCCATCCATGCATTTTCTAATTCTGAATTACGGAAACGCCACACATTATTGTTATTTGCAACAGGCACATAATTCATTTCTCCACGTTCATTAAAAATATGCAGTTCATAATCTTCCATATAATCAGGTAATAAAAGCTCAGACATTTCTTTGTCTGTGCTGCTTTTTTCTAACCATATCTTTCTTGCAGGTTTTCGATCCGGAATTATTACTTCAAGCAGGCCATTAATTAATAACAGGCTATCTAACCTGTTCACAATGTATTTTTGATTGGGTTCAATGAATGATAACTCTATTGTACCAGTGATGCTGTCGATCACATGTTCATTTGGAAAAAGAAAAGTTTTGTTTTCAATACCGAGCATCCCTTCTTTTTTATTTATCAGGCCACCTTTTGAGTGATATGATGTAGCATAGCGGGCTATATTATCTTCTATCTGTTCGGTAATCAGTTCGATGTTATTTGATGAAGTGGTAGTAATAGTAACAACAGCGTATTTATAAGCACTACCAGCTTTGCCTCCTGTAATTTGCATATTCCATGCTAAAACCGAATCATAATGCTGGCCGCCGATCGATCCATTTTCTCCGGGATGCTCATATTCTGTAGCAATAAAATTGATCACCGAATTATCCAATGCAGAGTGAATATTAAGCACTTTCGGTCCATTCATTGCAAAAACCCTTACAGGGTTTTTATATTTAGCAAATGATCTAACAAAGGGAATGGCCTGGTAGATAAGTCCTCCAAGAAGCAGCATGAATAAAATTGGCATAAAGATCTTCGCTGCAGATGGTTTTGCTAACCGGATATCCCACTTTTCAAAAAAGCCGATCTTGTTCTTTGTTTTAACGAAGTACTTTTCTTTTCTGATCAATATTCCATCTTCTGTAGTTGTGATGCCTGCTAAATAAAATGAAGCTGCTTTCCTTATTCGTTCTTTTACCGGGATCTCCTTTGCAATAGTCTTGGTTGCCTCTGCAGTCACTTCTGAATATTCAAATCCCATTGTGAGCAGCGCAATTATCCGGTTGATATCTTTCTTATCTTCTTCTCTTACGTAATAGATCTTTAGCTCGGGATTTTGGAGAGTATGATTAGGTGAATTAGCAGTCATGTTATTCCATTCTTGCTTTACTATTTCTTTTATTGTTTCTGCAGTAGGACCTTCATCTGCCAGAAATACAATTTTATTCACCGGATAATTATTTATCAGTAACCCTATCTCATACTGGCAGCCTCTTCGCTCAGGCACAAAACCTCTCAAGTCCATTAAAACTGCTTTCGAAACAGGCAACGATCCCTTTACTGCATTTTTCCAAATATTATCAAAGCAGAATAATGTAAAGTTTTTATAAGTAGAGCTAAAGCTTCTCTTGTTTGAAATGATCTTTTGTATGGTTTTATTCAGCGCATCGAAAGACGGAATAAATCTTCTGTAGGTGATCACTGTTAAAAAAATAAGCAATACAGGAAGCATAGCTAGCATTGTTAGTACACCCATGATAAACATAAGCTGGAGTATAGGTAGCTTTATCCAAAGCAGCAGCAACCAGGAACGAAAGTAAACTGAAAGTTGATCTTTTATATTATAGGTTACGATTCCCAGGAAAATAAAATAAAAAAGAAACAGGTTAAAGAATAGTCGGCGGTTTTCACGACTGCTAAGTGAATATTGATAGCGTATATAGGAAGGATCAGCGATCGTTACAAAAGATCCAAGAAAGCGCCATGTCCGGCTGATCTCACGAAACAAGAATGCTGTATTATAATCGCTTCCAAATACACGAAGGATAAGTAATTGCTTATTGCCAACAGGTGCGGCTTTCTTTTTTAGTTTTAAAAATCCATAAATGATATAAGAAACTGCTGCAAGGATTAAAATAAAAAATAATCTCATCACGGTATCCTTATCATTGGGAGCATAACCGTTTACAAAGTAAAGGCCATACAACAGTAGTAACGGGGAATAGCTGACAATGCATATTGTCAATGTAATTCTTTTCATCGCCCTGTACCTGGCCCTAACAAGGATGTACATAATAAAAGTTGTTATCAGTACCCAGATAGGGCTTGCGAACTTAAATTCTCCAAACAAAAATTTCGAACCAATAAAAATGAATACGCAACCCAACAATATAAATCCCACACTTTTTTTGAATATGTTCCATGTGTGCACGCCGGTGTTTATTGCCAGTTCAAGATTTTCGCTTTGTTTATTTGTAAGAAAGATATCATCTGTCTCACTGAATTCTTTAAAACTTATTTGTGTTGTTGGTTGGATAAATTCTTTTTTTTCATCTTCAGCATCTTCGGCTGCTTTTTTACTTTTTCTTTTCATAAAGCGGGTAGACAATCTTACCATTACCATTCGCATTAGCAGGTACACGATGAAGGGAATGCCTAAAACCTGGATAAAGAAAATAATGATCTTAAAAGGAAATGCTGCAACATTTTTAACTGAACAACCCGGAAGTATGAACGAGATCAAAATAATAAGAAAGAGGGGAGTAATATATTTCCCGATAGCACCTTTAATTCGTGGTGACACGAAAAGATTATTTTTCACAAACGATTTTTGTAGTGATGGTTAATTCTAATTAAATATAGACCTTATCTGTAAGTTTTGAATGTTCTTTCGGTATGCGGGAAATGATTGTTCTTCTTGAATGATGTCTTAATCGTAAAATTGAGTCTCAAAAAAAGGAATGCATTCATTAAATAAGGATTACCTTCTCATCCTCTTTCACCTAAATAAAATAATATGAGACTTAAATTACAATCAGCAATTTTAATTGCTTGCTCGGGTTTTCTACTTACATCATGTTCCAATGAAAAAGGTGCA
>VBAS01000289.1:13710-14244 GCA_005882975.1 Bacteroidota bacterium
CAAAAGTAAACATTCAGTCAATGGAGGATGCTTTTGCTGCCGCCGAAAAAGAAAAAGATGCAGGGAAAGTAGTGGCTTATTACAGTGATGACGCTGTAAGTTATAGTCGCAACAAGACACCGGAAGTGGGTAAGGCTGCAATTAAAGAGGGATTGGCTAAACGTCTTGCCGAAGATACCACCGGAAATTACAATGTATATAAAGTCGTGGACCTTTTTGGCGAAGGCAATATGCTAGTGGAAATAGGTTCATGGACAGTAATGAATCCTTCAGGCGCAGAAACAGAAAAAGGATATTATATGTCATACTTCCAAAAGCGTGATGGAAAATATGTTTGTGTACGGGACATGAATGTTACTACAAGTCCGGAGAAAAAGTAAGCAAAAAATAATTTTATAAAGAGCTTGCATTTGCAAGCTCTTTTTTTATAAAATTTGTCTCAGTAAATTATTCGTTACGTGTTATGATATCCAATGGCTGATGGGAAGGATCAGTTCACTTTGTCGGTATGAAACATCCATCCTATACCGAATT
>VBAS01000289.1:14301-14787 GCA_005882975.1 Bacteroidota bacterium
GATTCGCTGATGGCCAAGGCCGCCTTTTCCGGAAAACCTTGCATCGACATTGATTTTGTATCTTCAGTTTAAAGCTGATAACGTTTATGGAAGTACACCATCATTCTCATACTGCATTGAAAAATTGGACACATTATTTATGGGAGTTCCTTATGCTGTTTCTTGCAGTGTTCTGTGGTTTCTTAGCAGAAAATCAACGGGAACATCTGATTGAAAAACAAAGAGAGAAAAAGTTTATTAGTCGATTATTGTCTGATCTGAGTGAGGATACGGGTTTTTATAGAAAAAGAATAGCTGACCTTGAACGATTCCAAAAGAAAACAGATGCATTTGTAAATGTTATGACTGCAAGTGTTAAACCCACAGATTACCAGGTTGTATCCGCCTTTGTACCTATGCTGTATAGTTACGATGTGCAGGTAACAACTGCTACCTATGATCAAATGAAATCATCAGGCAGTCTTAGATACATACACGATGATGGAA
>VBAS01000290.1:0-11947 GCA_005882975.1 Bacteroidota bacterium
TCAAAAGAAAAAGCGAGGTTCGTTTTATCTTTCTATTCAAAAAATAATTCTGGTAAAATTGTACTCCTGTTCTTATTGATCACAGGCCTTGCGATCTTTTTAAGAAGCCTTAAGAAAAAATTATCTCCAGTTCAGACATTACCTGCTGATCAGCGGGAATATGTTGTATTACATTATCCAATTTTATCATCGATACAAATTGTTTTATGTGTTTTCCAATTTATATTCCGCGAACCGCCCTTCATCTTTAGTGTTGTACTATGGAGCATTTCAGCTGTCATCCTTACTTTTCTTTTCCGGAATTTCATTATTAAATACTGGTTATCGGCATGGTTCGTAATGTTGATATTATTCTTCCTGGCAATTATTGACAATTTAATACTTCAGTCATCCCGCATAGAAAGATATGGAATGCTTTTATTATCATTGACCGGGGCCACCTATGGTTTTATTTTTTTAATTGGTGGTCGCCGGCAAGAATTAAGAGAAAGAGGGATCCGGATATTTATGGGATTCTTTATTTTGATGGAAATCATTTCCGCAATAGCCAACATATATGGAAGATATAATTTTGCGAAATCTTTTTTAACCAGTGGTATTTTCGGCCTGGTCAATGCAATTTTATTTTTCTGGGTGATACGGATGGTCAATGAAATGCTGACCATCGCTGCACGGGTATACAAAACGCCGGATAAAAAAACTTTGTTTATCAATTTTGAAAAAGTAGGTCAAAAAGTGCCACCCTTTTTTTATTACCTGCTTGTGATCGGCTGGTTTATTTTATTTGGAAGAAGTTTTTATTTCTTCAGAAAGATCAGCGAACAGTTCACCGATTTCATGGTGAGAGAAAGAACAATTGGTGAATCCACTTTTACCATCCAAAGTGTTTTTATTTTTTTCCTGATCCTTTTCTTGTCCGGTATAATTTCAAACATTGTTACATTTTTTGCGTCAAGTGAAAAGGGTGTTGTAACCAAACGAGGAAAAAAAGGAGGTTTGGGCAGTTGGTTGTTGCTGATACGAATTTCAATAATAACAATTGGAGTATTATTGGCATTTGCTGCTGCCGGTATTCCTATGGACAGGCTGGCAATAATTTTAGGAGCATTAAGTGTGGGTATTGGTTTTGGTTTGCAATCACTGATCAATAACCTGGTGAGTGGATTGATCCTTGCATTTGAAAAACCAATTAATGTGGGTGATGTAGTTGAGTTCGGAGGACAATCCGGAACTATGAAGTCAATTGGTTTTAGAAGCAGTATAATCACCACGTGGGAAGGAGCCGATGTTATTATTCCCAATGGAAATCTTTTAAATGAGCAAATGATAAACTGGACAATGGGAAACAGCAGCCGTCGTGTTGAGATTGTGACAGGAGTTGCTTATGGCACCGACCTTGAAAAAACTAAAAAGCTGCTGTTTGATCTACTAGCCGATGATAAAAGAATTACAACTTTCCCAAAACCATCGGTATTAATAAAAGAGCTCAACAGCGGTGCTATTCAGCTCAGGATATTATTTTGGATCGAACATTATTCTACGTGGATCCAAACAAAAAGTGATATGATCGAAACCATAGACGAAGCATTTAAGAAAGAAGGAATTAAAATTCCAAATCCATCGCAGGATGTAAATATTCGCAGTTTTGTAAATGAAGTGGACAAGAAAAAATAGTATACACGTTTTCTTCCTGCCTGGACAAATATTAATCCCTACTCTTGTTACAACCATGTAAACCTTTTTTTATGAAATCAAATACTACTCGGGCATTATTGCTCATTACAAGTTTTTTTGCGATTGTTATTAACGGCAATACACAGCAAAACGTGGATAGCAATGCGCAACACAGCTTTGCTGTTAAATGGTCGCCGTTGGGTTTAGCTTTTGGTAAACTGACACTGGGAGGTGAATACTCTATCAAGAAAAAACAAAGTATTACTTTCTATGCTGGTATTCCCGTAGGTATCCAGCGTAATTTCAATCTTGATAATAATACGGCTGACGTTAAGAGTAATACGACATCAGTAATGGCAGGGTACCGATTCTACCTTGGCAAAGGCCCGATGAAAGGTTTTTATTTTGAACCTTATCTTAAGTATATGCACAACAAACTGGAAGGAACCTTTAATTATAACGATGATAATCCGCCCTCGATCTACAAATCCAGTAATGAATTTAGTTCTTTTGGCATTGGAGGACAGTTGGGTTTCCAGGTACTCATAGCTAAAAGAATTGTTCTCGACTTTTTCCTGGTCGGTCCGGAAGCTAACACCGTTAAAGAAAATGGATCCTTTACTGACGTCACCAATAATATCCCGTGGACTGCTGCTGATGCGGCGGAAGCTGAAAACGATATAAAGGATGTCGTTGAAGACATTCCACTTATCGGTGATAAAACCGAAGTAAAAACAGACCAAAAGAGCAAAACTGTATTTCTAAGTTATAAAGGTTTTCTTCCCGGTATCCGTACTGGTTTTTCAATTGGTTTTAGGTTTTAGCATCTAAAAATCATATTGCTCTCACCAGGCTGCCGACCAAAATATCTAATAACCCTTTTAATAAAAATGTTATTTTAAAAATATTGTAACCAATTCATTCCCTCCTGACTCAAATTATATATTGAAAATCTTTTTGATACTCATTATAAAAAACAAGGAGGTTTTATGAAACGCTTATTTAGAATTTTTTTAGCCATCAGCACGCTGGTACTCTTTTTATCTCCTATTGAGGCACAAATGGATATGAAAAACGATCTGTCGAAGAGTGAACAATTGCGAATGGCCATGCATAAACTCTGGGAAGATCATATTGTTTGGACAAGAAACGTGATCCTGAATATTATGGATGACCTGCCCGGTACCGAACAGGCTGTGAACAGGTTACTAAGCAACCAGGATGATATTGGTAATGCAGTAAAACCTTATTATGGTGATGCAGGCGGCAAAGAACTGACCCGTTTATTAAGAGAACATATCACAACAGCAGCTGACCTGCTGAAAGCAGCTAAAACTGGAAATAATTCTGGATTTGATGCGGCCAATAAAAAATGGATCGCTAATGCAGATGAACTATCCGGTTTTCTTAGTAAAGCAAATCCCAATTGGAAATTAGCCGACATGAAAAAGATGATGCACGATCATTTGACATTAACAACCAATGAGGCAGTGGCCCGGTTAAAAAAAGATTATGTAGCAGATGTGAAAGCCTATGATAAAGTTCACGATGAAATATTAATGATGGCAGATGGTTTGACAGATGGAATTATAAAACAATTCCCCGGAAAATTTTAGTGAACATTTACCTACAACATTTAAAAGGGTCTTCATATGAAGACCCTTATTTTTTGCACTGCTAATTGGTTACAAACAATAAAGAAACTCTTAACTTAATAGGAAAAAGATGACCAGTCATTCAAAAAACCAGCCCAACATTAAACAAGCTGTTCCATTCTTTATGGTTAAAGACAAACATTAAACAAGCTGTTCCATTTTTTATGGTTAAAGATATGGAAGCGTCAGTAAATTTCTATGTCAAAGGACTCGGATTTTCAATGACCGAGAGTTGGATGGACAATGGAAAACTAAAATGGTGCTGGCTTGTAATAGACAATGCAGCCCTCATGCTGCAGGAGTACGATGAAAAAAATAATATGTCGCAAGAAGAACCGGGTGTAGGTGTAGAGATATTTCTTATTTGTGAAGATGCAATAGCTATTTATACTAAAATTACTTCAAACAAAATATCTGCTTCTGAGCCTTTTGTTGGTAACAAGATGTGGGTTGTGCAGGTTAAAGATCCTGACGGCTATAAATTATCATTTGAAAGTTTTACGGATGTGCCGGAAGAAACAAAATATTTTGAGTGGAAAAAATGAAACACTTATTACTGCAAATTATTTGAATGAACCAAAGAATACATCGGGCTCTTGTTTCTATGTATTTTTTTTATAAAGGATAATTATTGTTAGATTTAATAAACTATTAATCATTTAAAAACGGAGGTCACTATGTATGCAGCTGTTCGTCACTATCATTTCAAACCGGAAGATGGTGAAAAAATTGACAAGCTTGTCCAGGAAAGTTTTGTACCGCTATTAAAAAAGTCAAAAGGGTTTGTAAGGTATTATTGGGTTGATACCGGTAATGGAGAAGGAGCATCAATGAGTGTATTTAAGGATAAAGCCGGGGCTGATGAATCTATTCGGATCGCAGCTGAATATGTGAAAGAGCATTTGTCTAAATATATTACTCAGAAACCTGAAGTAATTGAAGGACCAGTAAAGGCCCACGATTAAATTCAACTTCTAAAAAGCCGTCTCGCATAAGGCGAAACGGCTTTTCTTTTTCAGACTCATATCCGTGAAGTAACATGTGCATTAAATTTTGGCCGGTTTTAACAGGAATTATTTTACTCCGCTTGACAATAGATGTAAATTAGATACCGCTTTCATCCGTTAACCAAAAACTATTGTTTATGAAATTCATTTCTACGCTTCTGTTAAGTTGTTTGTTTCTCTCAGCAAAATGTCAGCAATTTAAATTAACAACCGGTTACAGCCTCGGACTACCGAGACAGGAACTCGACAAGAACATTCAACCCGTGCATAGCATGCTAACGGGACTACAGTATCAGTTTGCCGGTGAATTAAAAAGATTATCAGTTGGAATGGAACTTGGCATAGGTATATATGCTCATCAAAAGATAGATCAAACATTTCAGTTTGATAATAACACCTCAACTGTTTTACCCGTTGATTACAGCAGTAATACATTTAATGCCAACCTACAGGCCAGATTTAATTTGCTAAGCGATAAAAATCTTATTATTCCCTACATCATTGCAAAGGGAGGTTTATATAATTTCTATAGCTCGATATACATTGGCGATCCCGAAGATGATGGCGGTTGCCATGCGCTTGAACAGGAAAATATAATGAACGATAAGACTATGTACTGGAGTGCAGGCGGTGGTTTACAAATAAACCCCACGATCTTTTCAAAAAACAAACACGATAGCCGGCTAATGATCGATATCAACGCTAATACTATCCAGGGTGGCGATATCAGCTATATCAATACCAAACACCTTATGGACGCACCATCTACAAGCGATCCTGATGGGAAACCATTGAATGTACAATTCATCAATGCCAGCACTCAATCAATACATGAACATAAAGTAGCACAAGTTTATACTTCACCGCTGAAAATACTTGAGTTCCGGGCAGGAATTACATTTATGATCTATGATAAACAAAAATGAACCCGATCAGTAAGTGGCTCTGCCACCGGAGATATCAAAAATAAATCCTGTATTAAAACTTGCTTCTGTAGATACGATCCAGGTTGATAAAGCAGCTACTTCTTCAACAGTGCCAAGCCGGCCCATTGGTATTTTAGCAGTCATATAAGCCAATTGTTCCGGCGCCGTCTTTTCATTCATCGCAGTTTTTATAACTGCAGGTGCAAGTCCATTCACCGTTATTCCTGTTTGTGCATATTCTTTTCCAATTCCTTTTACGAGGCCGATCACACCGGCTTTGGTTGATGAATATCCTGTCATGAAAGGATTACCTTCTTTACCAGCGATCGATGCTATTAATAAAATACGACCGTAGTTATATTTCTCCATTACTTTAATAGAATATTTTGTCATAAGGAAAGAACCACGAAGATTGATACGATAAATGTTATCATAATCTTCAACGGGATAGTCGGTGATCTTTGTATTTGATACCCCCGTTATCCCCGCAGAATTTACCATAATATGGATCTGCCCGGTTTTCTCTTCAACCTGGCGAATATTATCCATTACCGAAGATTCTGACGAAACATCTACCGTGTATCCTTCAGCATCAAATCCTTTATTTTTAAAATCTTTTATTGTTTTTTCCAGCAGACCTTGGTTGATATCAAATAAAAATATCTTCCCTCCTTCTGCAGCAATTCGTTCCGCAATTCCCCTTCCTATTCCCTCAGCACCGCCGGTAATAATGGCCGATTGATTCTCAAATCTTTTCATAACAAAGTCTTTTCATTTACAGCTAAAAGTTAAAGAATCATATACATCTATGTCTAGCCATCAAAAGATAAAAAATAATCATTAATGAATTAAAGATAATCACTAATTTACTTTTCGATTTTTTATAAAATAAGGTTTAATGGTTAATGTTTTTGATTAGAAAAGCCCACCAGTTTCCACCGGAGGGCTTCTTTATTTTTTCTCTATTCCCACTTATATAATTAGTAATTGAATCTGTTGTTACTTGCTCACAGCTTTTGTAAGTATGGCAATTGTTTTTTCTTTATCGGGTTCACAACATTTCATAGCCTTTTTGAGATCGTCATCAATATTGGCAGACTTTGCATAGTCAAGAGCTCCTTTACCTGATTTATCTAAAAGTTTTGGATCAGCACCTCTTTGTAAAAGAAAAGCAACCAGATCAGATTTTTCATTTGAGGCTGCTAACATTAAAGCGGTCTCTCCATTTACAGTAACTGCATTCACATTCGCACCATGGTTCAAAAGAACACGGCATAAAGGAACACCTCCATAATAAGCAGAGGCGATGATCAATGGAGTTCTTCCTTTTGGTGACTTCGGAAAATCTGCTTTCGCCCCATGACGAAGTAAAAAGTCAGCGATAAGAGTATCATACGTGTATCTGCAGTTATCCATTAATATTGAACTGCCGAAACTATTCACTGAATCAAGATTATATCCTTTTTTAATTATCTGCAAAGCTGTTATTGTATCTTTTTTATCTAATGCCTGCTGCAATGATTGAGCTTGTATTGATAAAATAATGAAGAGGTTAAAAAAAAGCAGTAATAGCCATTTCATAATTTATTTTTTATGCAAAATATGTTCTTTGGTCTGAATAGAAGTTAAAAAATGTTTGTCTTTAGTTATCGCAGAGTTGTTTCAGATCATTGAACTTGTTTGACCAAACTCAATTTCTTTATAGAACATTTACTATTAGCTTAACCAGGGTCAATAAATTCGAACAACATGATTCATTCGAATCTTTATCCATTACTTTCACCGAGAATTTTCATAGGATAAGGTTTAATGGTTAAAAGCCCGCAGTTTCCACTGGGGGCTTTTCTTATTATGCGGGTCCGCCGCATTCCAATAAACATGTAAGATGAAGGAAGAAAGAATAATGTATATTTCTCTCTCAAAAAAAAATTTACTCTGTTCAATTTATTTTTTACCAAGATGAAATATTCCAAAACCGACAGATAATTGGAATACCTGGCTTTTAATAGTTTCATAAGCGGGGTCATCACTATTATCAGTCATTCCAAGGTTATAACGGGCATCTAATTTAAATCCTATAGGAGTATCCCATCCCAAACCTAGTCCAATGCTCACATCAGCTTTTTTCAGATCGTCTTCAATACTATTCCCATCGAGTTCCGCCTTATTTAAAAAACCAAACTGTGGTCCTGCTTGCAAATTAAATCCAGCAGCTAAGTAAAGTTTCAGTATTATAGGAATATTGACATATTTAGCGTCCCAGTTCCCCAACTCTACTTTTGATCCCTGCTGAGAAAAAATGAACTCAGGCTGAAGACCAATTTTACCAAATTTAAAAAGTGAGTAAGCACCCAAATGATATCCCGTTTTATTAGATGTATTGATATCGGGGATCTCCACCTTTGAGAAATTTACACCCCCTTTAATACCGATATCAATTCTTTGTGCTAATGAAATGTAATTGATCGCGACAAAAGATAAAAGAATAATAATTTTTTTCATCACTATAGGTTTGAAAAATTAAAGCAAATCTTGAGCCTGTTATTTAGTTTGTCTTTCTGCAAGAATCATATTTCTACAAAGTTCAGATCCTTTCCGAAACTTTCTTTCTTGAAATACAAAGCAAATATGGCGATCGACATACATATTACCGCCGTGATGCCGCCGCTTAACAAATAATTATTATCCGTTATGCTTCTTAACCATTTAAACAGAATAATAATTAATGGTAATGAACCACGCACCATGTTGGGAACAGTAGTTGTTGCAGTAGCCCGGATATTAGTGCCAAATTGTTCAGCAGCCATTGTTACCAGAATGGCCCAGAAGCCGCCTCCAAAACCAAGACCTGCACAAATTCCATAAAACATATTTGCAGAACCACCTTGTTGTCTAAAATATAAAAACATGCAAACTGAAGAGATCAAAAAATAAATGTAAACCGGCTTCTTGCGGCTTTTCATTGCATTACTCAATAAGCCAATAATGATATCGCCAATACAGCCTGCTATATAAAAATATAAAATGGCTTTGCCTACATCAATCGGTTCAGTGATATGTAATTCCGCAGCAAATTTATCTGAGAAGCCGATCAAGATCCCAGCCACGAACCAGGTTGGCAGTCCTATCATAATACATTTCATATACCGGGTAAATCTTTGTCTTGGATTGAACAACATCAAAAAATTTCCCCGCTTCACTTCCATTTGTTTCAGTTTAGCAAACAAACCGCTTTCAAAAACTGTTGCCCGCAATGCCAGCAACAACAATCCCATTCCTCCCCCAATAAAATAACATATACGCCAATCAAATTCTTGTTTTATAAAATATGCGGCAATAGCGCCGGTTAATCCAACACTTGCCACAATTGAAGTACAAATTCCACGCTGCTCTTTTGAAACAAGTTCACTTACCAATGTGATGCTTGCACCTAATTCACCTGCTAAACCAATACCGGCGACAAATCGCAGCGCCGCATATTGGGAATAAGTTTGTACAAACCCATTCCCAATATTGGCGAGTGAGTATAATAATATAGAGCCAAACAAAACACTTAGTCTTCCTCTTTTATCGCCCAGTACTCCCCATATAATGCCACCGATCAACAAACCGATCATCTGGATGCTAAGTATATTTTCTCCGTCAACCACCGGATTTAAATGCAATTCACTCAGACTTGATTTACGAATGATGCTAAATAAGATGAGGTCGTACACATCAACAAAATATCCTAATGCCCCTACGATGACAGCAATAGAAACAATATGATGATGCGTATGATGGTGTCTTGTTTTAATGAACATGATGGTGGCTTTGGTGGAGAAGAAAGTTTGGATAGCTGAATATAAGACTAAAAAACAAAAGGATGCATAGCATACCGCCGTCACTCCAATAAAGACAAAAGAAAGCATGGTATATCAAAACTCTCAATTGCTTTACTAAATGCCGGAAGGCTGTAAACCGATGCTAAAAGAAATATACTTTTGCTTCACTATAAATTTATGATATATGGCAGAACAGGAAGTGATCAAACACACAAAGAAAGTATTTGGGATATGGAAAACAAATAATCCGATTTGGCATAAAGTAAGCGAATTCATTTTTGAGATATTCATTATAGTACTTGCTGTCACCATCTCTATATACTTTCACGATCGCAGCGTACTGAAGCACCAGCGGCATGAAGCCGAAGAATTTTTACTAGAATTAAAACAAGACCTGACAACTGATATTGAAGAAATGAACCAGGATAAAAGTTCATTCATGCAAAGTGAAAAAGCATTTCAGTACATAACCAGTAGAAAACTGGGCGAATCGTTGAATGCCGACACCATTCACAACTACAGCGGATATATATTTAATACCACAGGGCTGGTACCCAACAGCGGAAGGTTTGAAGGTTTTAAATCGGCGGGTAAGATGGGGACCATTGAGAATAAAGAATTACAGAATAATATTATGGACCTGTACCAGGAAAATATTCCTAACCTCATTAACAGTACAAATTTCTACACTTCCAGAAAATTAAGCCTGTTTGAATATGTTAATATGAACAGGAAAAGACTTACCGACTCCACCTCTAACCTTGTCTCCGTACTTTCTTCAGATCCGGCATATAATATTTGTCGTGCATTAACTTTCGTACAGGAAATACTCGACCGTTACGACACTTGCATCAATAAGATGAATACGATCATCAGTGAGATTAATAAGCAATATGCACATTAAAAGCAAGACTCTGCCCAGCCTGAAACTCTTTTTTAACCATGAACAAACCTTAGAACATAATGATATACTATACCCGGAAAAGTGGTATCTGGTCTATTCTGTGATATTCTAAATAGGGAAGCATTTAAAGTATCTACATCCCAATTAATAGAAGGGCCAATTTCATAAGATATTTGTGTTTCATTTTTTTCCCAATACCAGGTGAAATTTCCAGTAACAGCAGTATTAATACATCCTACCATGATCTGTCCCTTATAACCTGAAATGATGTCCATGTAAGAAAATCCCTCTGTAAGGTATCGGACGATCTTGCAATTAGCAGTATCAATAGGAAAATAATTATATAGAGCTGGATTAAGAGAGTCTGCCAGCTTATAACTCACGCTATAGATATTTTTCCAGTTACCATATTTACATAGCAAGGTCATATTCTGTGACCATACGTTCACTCTTACCGTTGTTGTTACTGAACCACCTGGTCCAAATGCTTTAATCGTATATGTTGTCGAAGTTGTTAATGACGGCGTTACAAAAAAACTGCCACTTACTTTTACTCCGTCTACTTGAACAGAATCAGTATTCGTAGTTATCCAATTTATTGCCGATGTCTCAGAATACCAAACTGCGTTTGGAGAAACACTTATGAATAGCGTTGGTGCGGGAGGCGGCGATGGAAGAACTGGAGAAGATGCCTTACTGCATGATGTTATCGTTGCTATTCCGGCAACTGTAATAAGGAATAATAGCTTTTTCATATTTATAATTTCCGTAAAGCTATTTTTAACAATAGCCGATTGAAAATTGAATTCTGCGTCTGGGAAAGTTGTTTTGCAAATTTTGCAACAGCAATATATCACAGATATCTGCTTTTAATGCTTTAGTTTGTAATACTAAGGACAACATAGGTTAAAGTCTTGCAGACTCGCTAAATTTGGATACTTAAAAGATCAACATGAAATCCTCAAAATTCGACCGCCGGAAATTTATTAAGTCAGCCACTGCGGCAACATCTGCGGCTGGTCTATTTTCAATTTTGCCTAAAGGACTTTTAGGCAATAGCACTGAATCAAAAAATAGGGAGAGCAATATTAGCCGTAGCAATGCTGAACCAAAAATTTACTTTGCTGTTATCGGTATCAATCATAATCACATTTATTCCCAGGTTGACGCTGTGATACGAGGCGGAGGCCAATTAGTTTCATTCTATTCTAAAGAAGATGATCTTGGTGCCGCATTTGCAAAAAAATATCCGCAGGCAAAAAAAGCAACGAGTGAAAAAGAGATCCTGGAAGATAAAACCATAAAGCTAGTGCTAAGCTCTATCATTCCTAACGAAAGAGCACCGCTGGGCATAAGAGTAATGCAACATGGGAAAGATTATATGTCAGATAAACCGGGTATCACTTCACTTGAACAACTGGCTGAAGTGCGGCGTGTACAAAAACAAAGCGGCCGTATCTATTCTATCATGTACAGCGAAAGATTTGAGAATAAAGCAACAGTTAAGGCGGGTGAACTTGTAAAAGCCGGTGCGATAGGAAAAGTAATTCAAACTATCGGGCTCGGGCCCCATCGTATAAGTTTAACAACAAGACCCCCATGGTTCTTTGATAAAAAATATTTCGGTGGAATCATTAGTGATATCGCTTCTCATCAATTCGATCAGTTCTTATATTTTACTGGTTCTACAAAAGGTGATATTGTTTCTTCTCAAACCGCTAACGTAGCACATCCTCAATATCCGCAATTCGAAGATTTTGGTGATGTAACTGTTAATGGCAATGGAGGTACAGGTTATATAAGAGTAGATTGGTTCACGCCTGATGGTTTAAAAACATGGGGCGATGGCAGGTTGACAATTTTAGGCACCGAAGGTTTTATGGAAATACGCAAGAACATTGATATCGCAGGAAGAGATGGCGGCAATCATCTTTTCGTTGTAAACGGAAAAGATACA
>VBAS01000290.1:11966-26123 GCA_005882975.1 Bacteroidota bacterium
CTTATGGAGAGCAATTGGTAAATGATGTATTGAACAGAACTGAAACCGCCATGACACAGGAACATTGTTTTCTTGCAACTGAACTTGCATTAAAAGCCCAGAAGCAAGCGAAGAGGTTAGTGTTTAATAAAGCATAGGATAACATGTCATAGAACTTCAGCCAGGTTTGAGATCAAACACCTTTAATTGAAGTACTGGACAGGACGATTCAAGATTTTTTTATTACTACTTATTTATTTGAAGAAAGAAAAAATACTTATTTGAAGAAAGAAAGAATACTAAGAACAACTACGAAAAAAAAATACCACGGAAGGGGTATTGTTTTCGCATTCATTTGAATATATCTTCATACTACTTATTTATTCATTATTTAATTTACTCCACCACTTCACTTCCAAATTTTATTCCGTTAGTCCCTTAGGATTTTTTCAAAAGACGATCAATAATCTACCGACACATTAGCTTGTTAGACTGGTTCTTCTTAATAGTTACCTGAATAATTGGAAAATATTCTGTCCAACACAGATTTTCCATTTCACTCCAATAATCCTGGCAAAAAATCACTCATTTATTTTATTTGTTTATCTCAATTAAGTTAAAAGCTAAACCTCAATTGAATAACCAGTTGGTTTTTTTAACCTTTAAAACCTAATCATATGGCCACGAAAGATGTATCAACAAGTGTGATGCCTTGTTGTCCCGAATTGATCAAAGATGATCATTGTGATGTCATCAATTTCAGCAGGGTGTTAAATTATCCTACAGGAATTCTCAGCAACAACAGGCAAAAGATAACGGTGCAGGTAATTCTCCATTTTAAATTCAGCCGCTGTACACTCGGTCTTACATTGGGCGATCCGGTTTACAGCACTACTCTTTTACCAGGAGAAAGAGTACGTTTATCGACAACTGACAGAAGAAGTCGATTTACGTTTGATAGTGAAACCAAATTAAGCTACCGTAGTGAACAAATTTCAGAAGAACAATACTACATGACCGCTTTTCAAAAGTATATGGCTGATGCGTCAGCTTCTCAATCAGGTCATGCTGAAAGTTCTGATGAGGGTCACTGGGATTTTCATGGAGATGCCAAAGGTAGTATTGGCATATTTAGTTTAAGTGCCAGTGCCAGCACCAATGCAAGTGGCAATCATAATAATCATTCTGTAGCAGATTATCTGAACCAGCAAAAAACACATGTGCAGAGTGCCGCATCACAATCAGTAAGCGCAACAAGAAAAGCACACAGTGTTTCCATTGGGGAAGTAAGCAGCAGAACACATATCGAGGGAGAATCAGAAGATCATTTTGAAGCATCTTCCCGTGAATTTTCCAACTTCAATAAATGTCATGCGGTAACTTATATGTTTTACCGGCTCAATAAAAAACAAAGAATAAAATTTGAACTGGTAGCTATTGAAAAAAGAGTGCTGGATGATAATGCACCCATCGGCGGTATACTGCAACCTTCAGCTGCCAAAATACCTATTGCATTAGTTCCGCAGGATGTGCCCGCAACTGCTGTACTTAAAAGAGCAACTGAAACTGTAAATGTTGCTGCCTTTAGTAGTTCAAGAATAGCCAATCTTGAATTAGGTTCTTTAGCAACTGCTCCAACTGCTGTATTAACCAAACCTGTATTTACCAGTGATCAAAACTTAGGATTACCTCTTGATGCAGAAACAAGAACAAAAGCATTGAAGGAAGTAACAGATCAATTAATAAGCAACAATCTTATTGCCAAAGACAGCAAGGTCTCCAACGAAATAAAACAGCAGATAGAATTTGAAACAGAATTTTCTTTACCCACCCCGGGAATTATTGTAAAAGGATGCCTGGATGATTGCGATGTCTGTGAACCTTATCTAAAAGAAAGAATGCAGCTTGAAAATGATCTTCTGCGAAAGCAAATAGAGCTATTAGAGAAATCACAGGAATACAGATGCTGCCCTCCTGCAGCAGTGGTCTCAAGTGATTGATCAAACATTCAACGTTCAACATTTAGCATTTAACATTATTAAACTTTTATCTATGGCTATTTTAATGCAAGGTTCCTGGAATATCCAGGTAACTCAAAAAAACGCCGCCCATGATCAGCGATTTATTATTTCGCGAGCGGCAACCAACAATGGAACTTTTCCAGGTGTAGTTGGATCTCCTATAGTAACTGTTACTGGTCTTGACTGGAACATTACTGTTCAAAGCAAAAGCGGAAGCACTTGGCTCAATTCAACGGAAAAGATCCAGTTCCCAGGTTCTGCAATTTCAGGATTTAATATTCTGTCAGATGATGCAAGTGCAACACCAGATCTTGACTTTAATGATCTTGTTTTGCATGTAACACCAGTGTCTGCCAGTGGTGCTACTGATTATATTATATACGGAAACGTTTCCTGTTACAAAGGATCCTGCCGTTTTTTCAATCCATGTTTCCCCCGGTTCATTGTGATCGATTCAGCTATTGGTTTGAGAGAAGCTTTATTAAATCCGCATATTAAGGATTATATTCAAAAAGTTTATCCTGATAAACTTTTTGAACAACCTGTCAGGTTTCCGATACCCTTACCTGATCCACCTCCTTTTACTCCATTGATGTTGCCTTTACAAAGCGACTCATTATTGCCCAATAAGGAAACCACAATTTTCCGCAGAGAAACTATTGATCAGGGCGGCACAAGAAAAACAACAAAGGGAGAAGCTGCAGCACAGGAAACATTTATACCGATCGCCTCAGCAAAAGTAAACAGCGCTGTATCCGGTACTTCGATCACATCGTCTATTAACAAAGTAGACCTGGCCAGGCTTGGCGATAAGATCCGTTTCACCTGCGAAGTGAATTCATTGCCATTTGCTATTCTAAGAGTCCTGGAGTATGATCGCACCAATGCAGAAAAAGCAGGCGGACCTTATACAGGTACTGGTAACAGGCAGGTATTGGGACATGCGATCACCGATAGTTTTGGCAACTATGTGTTCCGCTTCCAGCGTACAGATTTTGATGATCTCTCAGAAATAGATGCTGATGTTGCCAGTGGCGAAAGCATTTTTACACAGTTCAAACCAGATATCATCATTCAATTACTTGACCCGGAAGATGTAGGATCTGTTTTACATGAGACAGCTTTATATTCCAATATTAATCCGTTCAAACGTGTCGATATCTGCTTCCCTTGTATCAGTGGTCCCCGTGCATGCAATGGACAAGGCATTATTCAATATATCGGCGACCTGTTGGTCATTCTTGGAACAACTGGCACAAGAGGTGGTGATGGAAACATATTAGGAAGCACCGGAAAAATTACCAATGCCGGAAGTAATGTTCTTTGTGCGGCATGGGCGGGACGATTGAGATTGATCGCCTGTCTGAAAAATGACAACATTAAATTTTATACAGTAAAATATAAGTTGCCATCAGAACCAGCTTCGCAATGGAAATTGGTTACAGAGGGTTGTACATTGCCACGCTTTAATGGAATAGATCCTTTACCCGTACCTACTTCCATCAGGCGTGTAAGAACTATTGCCGGTGTATCAAATGTTGATTGTTATGAAAACGTAGAAAACTCGGTAGATGCCAATCAATGGATCACAACTTCCAACCTCAAGGCGATCCTGACTTCCTTTACTTATGTGAATGATAAGTTGTCTTTGGCACAACAAGGAACTGTTCAGTTCAGAATAGAAGGATACCAGGGTGATGCTGCAGGCACTAAAATAACAACCGTGGATGAAACCATTGATTTGTTCCTCGACAATCGTGGTGTTGAAGCCGACATTGATCCCAATGTTCAATTAGGTGGCACCACATTAGGTAATTGTGCTTTATTTACTTTACCGTTTACAGAAGTGGATGGAATAAAAGTGGTGACAGATGAAAAGACCCCGATCACCATTCGGTTCCGGGCAAAACAGGAAAGCGGTTTTATGGGTCAGTATGCATTAACGATCGGTAAAGGTGCAATTGGGAATATAACATTGACGAGGACATCACCGGCACCCGCTGTATTCCATACAACAGCACAACCAACTGGAGCAGGACAAACCCAGGTCGGAAGATCTTATTCCGATACAGCCAATCTTGTCAGTTGTTTCTTTTCAGGCACACCAGATGAACCCGCTTTCCCAGGCGATTATATTGAACTGACTTTACGGCCGGAAAATAATTGGCTTGAGCCTGATCAGAACTTCTGTGCTTTCCGTATAAGAGTCGATGGCCATATCCGTCATACGGATGGAGAAAATAGTAATCCCAATTATTCAACCAATGAAGTATTGATAGGAATTGAACGACCTGAATAATATTAATCAATGCAATTATTTATTCTTTCAATATTGGCAGTATGGCGAATCACACACTTGCTTAGTAAAGAAGACGGGCCATTTGATACCATTTTTCTCTTACGCAAAAAAGCAGGAGCAGGTTTCTTTGGAAACTTGCTCGACTGCTTTTATTGTCTAAGCATTTGGATTGCCTTGCCATTCGGTATATGGCTTGGACAAACCTGGGTAGAAAAAATATTAATGTGGCTGGCATTATCCGGTGCTGCTTGCCTGATGGAGCAGGCAACCAATCGTTCACACGTTAAAATAACTGATAAGAAAGCTGAGTATCATGAAGACTAAAAAATAAAAAACTATGTGTAACTGCGGTGATAAAAGAAGTGCATATGCAAGTGAACCTTATAAATTGAGTAATGAAATGCGAAATGAACCTATAAAAAAAATGTGGAACGATAAAAATTTCCAATACACAGGAAACACGGCGTTAACGGTGATCGGTGGTATTACGGGCAAAAAATATCGATTCACCCATTCCGGAGATGTTCAGTTAATTGATTATCGTGATGCATCCGGGATGATGGCAATACCTAACCTGATTCTGAACACTAATTGAAATAAGTATTTGTAAACATTTGTTTCTTCAAATAAGAGTTCGAGTGCACTTCAATTAATACTAAATGGACAAGAACATAAAATGTGAATCAATTCAATCTTTTGGCAATTCAATAAAAATTGTAAGGCATAGCTCTGCATTGATCATATTGACCCGTGTTTACTTTGATTCATCATGAACGAAGTTTCATAACCGAAAAATTAATTACCAAACCATAATAAATCTTTTTATGAAATCGCTCAGCAAAAAACAAATTGTCAAAAACTTTTTGACGATACATGAAGAAGCCATTAAAACAGATGATGGGCACAGGTGTATGATCGCTCCTCATCCCAACCTCAAAAAAAAGATCGATACTGAGTTGAAAAAAATGAAATCAACAAAAGGAATATTAAGTGATCGTGTGGGTTTAAAAATTGATCCGCCGGTGGGATTTAATGATGGATTGATATATCCCGGGACTATGTTTCCGCTAGGCACAACAGCAGAAGTGGCTCGTGCGGCAAGGGCAAATAAAGCACCATTAGCGGGAACAGTAAGAGTGATCGTTGTTTTAGTTGATTTTTCTGATAAGGTCATGGCCACATCTGCAGCACATTACAATGACTTGTTTTTCTCCTTAGGAGCAATTCCTACCGGCAGTGTAAGAGAATATTATCGCGAAGTAACTCATGGCATCATCGATATACAAGGCCAGGTAGTGGGGCCTTTTAGAATGCCCCGTACTTTATCTCAATATGCACATGCCGCATCTGGTATGGGTGGAGCGTTACCAAATGCCCGCACAATGGCAAAAGATGCAGCTGTTGCAGCAAATCCAACTGTGAACTTTACTCCATATGATAATGATGGCGATAGTTTTGTCGATGCATTTGTAGTGATACATGCAGGCCCCGGTGGTGAAGTCACTGGTAATACAAATGATATTTGGTCACATAAATGGGTGTTGGACGGCGGAGCTTATGCCGCGGATGGAACAACAAAAATATACGCCTACCTGACAGTACCTGAAGATTGCAGGTTAGGAGTATGTGCACATGAACTTGGCCATTTACTTTTTGGTTTTCCTGATCTGTATGATACAGATTATTCGAGTGAAGGAATTGGTAACTGGTGTTTAATGGCTGGTGGCAGTTGGAATAATGGCGGACTTACACCTGCACACCCCAGTGCATGGTGTAAAAGCAAACAAAACTGGGTTACTTCTCAGAATTACATAGCAAACCAAAATAATGTGCCCATTGAAGATGTTAAATCAAGTTATAAGGTTCATCGGCTATGGAAAGATGGTGCTATTGGTAATGAATATTTCCTTGTAGAAAACAGGCAAAAGATCAACTTCGATAGATTTTTACCCAATAGTGGATTATTGGTGTGGCACATAGATGATGCTATAGCATCTAACGCTAATGAATCACACTATAAAGTCGCATTGATGCAGGCTGATGGTAAAAAAGATCTTGAATTGAATCACAATCGCGGAGATGCAGGCGATAGTTTTCCTGGTTCTTCAGGTAATGTAACTTTCAACGGCACGAGCAATCCCAATTCAAAATCTTATGCAGGTTCAAGCACTTGTGTTTCTGTAACAAATATCAGTGCTTCAGCACCTGTAATGCATGCGGATCTTAAAGTAAAATGTGTTATAAAAGTCAAAGACATCAAGGACAAGGATATAAAGAATGAAAAACTAGAACAAAAAGAGTTCAAAGAACATATTAAGGAGATCAAGGAGATCAAAGAATTTAAGAAAGAAGTAATCCCCGATAAAAACTTCATTCATGACAAGTCAGCTGCGTTTGATAAAACATTTGTTGAAAAACCTGCGGCGACCGAAGGAAAAATCGGTGATAAAATTGCTGATGGAGGCGGCGGTGGTGGTTTTGGCAGAACAGGAGCTGGTGGTATGAGTCTTGAAGAAAGACTTGCAAGTCTGGAAGCCCGTCTTGGATTTATTCAGCCTTTTATAGATCAGTCTTATCGTCCTGATCTTTCACAAGGTGCTTTGCAAAATGAAGGTGAGACAACAGATGAAGAATAAAATAAAAAAGAAGCTGGCTTAGATATTCTCTCTGCCGGCTTCTTTCCCATTATTATATGCTATTGATTTTTTGTAATACCGAAGATCATGTTGCAAACTCGTTGCACCAGTATTTAAAACAAAAAACGCAACATGTAAGATTAATAAATGCTGAAGAATTGGTATTTGCAAGATCATGGATCCATCAATGTGGTAATGATGGCATTTTTGATACCCAACTTATTTTGCCTGATGGATATACCATCTCATCAGAAAACATCAACGGCATTTTTAACCGTATCAGGTTTCTTCCAACTACACATTTCATTCGTCAAGAAGATTTTACTTACGCACAAATGGAATTTTATGCATTGTATGCAAGCTTCCTGCTTTCAGTCAATGATAAGCTTTTTGAAAAGATCCATACCCATCATTTATCATTACTAGAATATGATACTTATTGTATGAAAATGGCAATAGAAACAGGAATACCTGTTATAGATCATTGTTTTTCCACCATGGCAAGATCAATACCAAATAATGAAAATATTTTCGTCGCACAAACAACGCAGTTCGGTATCAAATATAAAAAATGGACATACACCGTGGCGCCGGATTCTCCATATATATTCCAGGCTAAAACATCTGGTCAATATCTTAAAGCAATTGTTGTTGGAGACCAGTTTATCATTCCGCCAGAGATCAAACGCTTAGAAAAAAAGATAATATCATTTGCAAATAAAATATCAAGGTCATTTATGGAACTGAGTTTTGGAAAAACAACTGAAGGATATAAACTAATAAGTACAAATATTTTCCCTGCATGGGTACCGGAAGATGTTATTGAGATGATCGCAGATCAGCTGATCCAAAAATTAAAACAATGATCTTTATCGCGGGCATACCTTCTGAATCTACAATACAACTTGTAACGCAAGCAGCAGAAAAGCTTGGTGTGATCACAGTCATTTTCAACCAACGAAGAGCACATCAATATGAATTAACAACCGAACTGAGGAAAAACAAATACAAAGCATCGATCAATATCAACGGTACTATGTATGATCTTGAAAAAATGAAAGGGATGTATTACAGGATGATGGATGCAAACTACTTACCGGAAGTAAAAGACAATGTATTCAATAACATTGGCGAAAAACAACTATTACGATTAAGAACAATTCATGAAGAATTAGGCAGATGGATATACATGACAAAGATCCGGATACTCAATTATCCACCGGATACGTACAGCAATATTTCAAAGCCGTACCAGAGCCAATTGATAAGCAGATCAGGATTTGAAATTCCTTCTACCTGCATTACTTCTGACGTAGATGCCGTTAAAAGATTTGAAAAAGAACAGCATCATCTTATTTATAAATCCATCAGTTCCTCCCGTTCTATTGTTAAAGAACTTTTTCCTAAACACGAAGAACAATTAAAAAAGATAAGATATCTGCCTACACAATTCCAACAAAAATTGGAGGGCAACAACATTCGTGTGCATGTGGTCGGAGATGTGTTGTTTGCAACAAAAATAAAAACTGATGGTCTCGATTACCGGTATGCAGCCAGTGAAGAAAAAGATCTTACCATGCAACCGATAAAACTATCTAAGTCAATTGAAAAAAAATGCTTCAGGCTCGCCAGCGACTTAGGTTTACCTTTGTGTGGAATTGATCTGTTTCAAACCAGGAATAATAAATACTATTGTTTTGAAGTGAATCCTTCCCCCGGTTATAGCTATTTCCAGGAACAAGATGGGCAGGATATTGCCACTGCAATAGTAAAATGGCTTGAATTTGGGACAGCAAAATAAAACTTGTTATGGTACAGATCATAGAAAATTGGGCAGAGATCCAGGGTGTAGTTGAAGATATACATCAACACCCGAAACTAAATGGCTATTATCAATTGATAGTAAAACTGGAAAAAAGCGAAGCAGTAAAAGATTTTCCAAACCTTGCCAAAACAGATGAAGGAAAAAAAGTGACCATCAATATAAAGTCTGATTCTATTGATGAGATGAAATTAAAAAAAGAAAAATCATTTCATGGTCTTGTTCGCAAGGCAACTCCAACAGAATATTTTTATAAGGAGAATTAAGATAAAGATATTCCAGTTACTCACAACATCAGTATAAGAAAAATTGAACGGCATAATTTATGTGCGTTCTAAAATGAAACAATTGACCATTACAAATGTTTTAAAATGGGCGACTTAAAAATGGATGGCCATCGACCGGCACCAACCTGGTTTTGGATATCATTGGTCTTGTTGATTGTTGCTACAATAATCTTTTACCTTATTGTACATGACGACAGAAGAAACCAGGTAAACACAGAAAAAAGAACTACGTTTATCTATCGTCAATCAACTCTTGCATGCAAAGGTTTTGTGTAGAAACTTCTCCCCATTAAAAAAATTTATATAAAAGTTATCAATTGTTATAAAATGAAATATTTTCACATTAGAAGTTACCCTAATGATTGAAACTTTAAAAAGCAAACTAAAAGACGACGAACTAAATGAGATCCTTGACAACCTGCTTCACCATGCAATGATGATGAACAAGGCCAAAGCAGGCACATTACAGTTAATAAATAAAAAAGACCATACTCTTGATATCGCAAGTTCGTTTGGCCTGTCTCCCGAGTTTATCGAAAATTTTATGGTAGTAACTTCTGACGATGGATCAGTGTGTGGCCGGGCTTTGTCAAAACGTGAAACTATATTTATTGATGATCTGACAACTGATAAATTATTCTCTAAACATTTAAACCTGGCATTGCAGAATAACATTGTCGCTGTGAGCTCAACTCCTTTAATATCGAGCCTTGATAAAGTTATCGGTATGATCTCAGTTCACTTTAACACTTCACGTAAGCTTTCTAAAAACAATATTGAAGAGATGGAATTATTTTGTCGCGAAGCAGCTGACAAGATCGAAGAGCTAAGTTGCTAATTATTAAAAAGATCCACGTGGTGTTATTTTATTTTCTTACAAGGAATTTTTGCTCCGTTCTGAAGCAGAATAAATCCATCTATTTCTTTCTTATCATTTCGTGTAAATGCTAATTGTATATCCACTGACTTTGCAAATAAAAGATCTTCTTTTTCTACATATAAATTATCCGTTCTTTGGCCTGTTGGCGCTGCTACCAGTTCGCCGTCTTTTAAACTAATGATCACATGCAGATCCTTTGATATCTCATACTCTCCTTCATATTCTTTTAATTTTTCTACGGGTAGCTTTATCGCTATTCTTTCTTTTGGCAATGCATACTCTTTTCCATAAAGAATGGCATAAATGTAATTTCACTTATTGCAGGGTTAGATGTATTACTAAGCAATACAATACATATATCATCCTCCGGTACTCTCGAAATATTTGTAACAAATCCATGTATGCCGCCACCATGTGACACCCTCCTCTTCCCTTCCACGCTATCTATACTCCATCCATAACCATATTTGTTTTTTACAGGTGTATATGCTTTCTCCTGTTGTTCTTTCAATAATATTTTATTTTGTTGCAATGCCTTATGCCATAGATAAAGGTCACCCGTAGTAGAATAAATAGCACCCGCTGAAAACGCAATGGTAGAGTCCACGATTGGAGCAGGAACTATTTCTTTATCATCCAGCTTAAAATAACCGGTTGCCTTTTCCTTATTTTTTAAATGTGTAAAATCAAACCCACTATGTGTCATTTGTAATGGTGTAAAAATATACTTGCGTACTACTTTCTCGTATGGCATTTTTGTTACGTCTTCAATGATATATCCAAGCAATGAATATCCACTATTGGAATAATTCCAGGCCGTACCTGGTGAAAAATCCAGTGGTTTATCTTTAAACAATGCCATTATTTTTTCCCTGCTTGACGGTTTCGTTATCTCGTTCTCCATAAATTTTTCGTCGTTAGTATAATTAAAGATGCCGGAAGTATGACTCAGTAAATGCTCAATAGTAATACTGTCACCCTTGGGATAGCCCGGAAAATATTTACTGAGCTTGTCAGAAACACTCAGTTTCTTCTCCTGTTGCAGCTTCAGGATGATGGCCGAAGTGAATTGTTTTGTGATGGAGCCTAACTGGAAAACTGTTTGCTCAGTGTTTGCAATTTTGTCTGCAGCATTACGGTAACCATATCCCTTATTTAATAGTATCACACCATTCTTAGCTACCAGGGCAGCACCGTTAAACTTGTACATCTTTGCATAAGCGCTTATCAATTCATCGAGCTTAGCAGTCTCTTGTGCAAAACTCAAATGGACAATAAAAAATGCGGCTACGAGGATCAGTATTTTTTTCATGTAGTATGTAAGTTGAACAATGAAAGTTAAGCTATATGACGGTATAAACTTGTTATTGGTTACATTTTTGAACCTCTCTTTATTTTTTAATATTTAATAGATCGAAGAAAGAACTATTAATACACGTGGAGGGAAACAATTTAAACATTTTCATTTTTTATTTTCAATAAGTCCATCGGCAAGTCCCTGCCATTGTATCCTGGAAAATCCTGCAATACCACTAACTCCGACGGCAACGTCACGAACCTTATCGCCTAATGATCCGGATTCCGTATTGGGAAGCAGGTTACGATCAATGATCCAGGAAATTATTTTTGAATTTTCCCTCGTGATAATAAAAGAACTGGTAGCGTCCTTGGAATAAAAATGTGCCGTTTCATTTTTTTCACCAAATGGGTTTTCATGGGGCCTTACACGAAATCCAACTGATTGAAGAGATCCTTTATCTATTTCATTTAGTTCTTCAACAAGAACCCAATCATAGCCATCTCCTTCTTTACTTCCAGGTCCTGGAATATCGATCCTTAAATAATCTCCTTTTTTAACTTCCCGGTTCACCACTTTACCTTTTTCATCAATGATCTGAAAATTCGCCGTGATAGCTCCCGCTATTTTTTTCCAGTTATTTACATCAAGTAACTTTTTCTTTGCCTCCTTGTATGATCTTTTGGCATCTGTTTCATCATTTAAATCTTTAGTTGCTTCTGCTTCTATTTCCTTTCCTTTAAATTGCATTGGTACGATACCAATATGATCTTTTTGTTTCATGTGAATTTATTTTAACTGCGATCATATACATCTTTTAGCTGTTGTAAAGCCAAATTATTATTCGTCAGATCCTCTTATGAATAGCAACAACAATATAAGTGCCGTAGTTTACGAAGCGATCGATCAATTCACTTATTGTGCAAACGACTATTATCACATGTTTGAGAAGACCTGAACAAGTGTACAGAAGGCGAAAAATTTATGCAAGTGAAAAGCTTTCTTATTTGACAGGAGTAGAATGTATCAATGCGATCTTCCATTCACCATTAACTTTTCTAAAAATTGCACTTTCATTCCAGTTCTTTTGAATTGCTTTTCCTTCTTTTAGTATATCCGACTTTAAATTGTACACAGCATATGCCATATTCTCTTCGATCCGGATGTATTTAAATTCAAAATGATCTTTTCGGTCACTCACTTTGCTTGATGGATCATTGTACCATTGTGCTTCTTTTTCCATATTCCATATCTCTCCCGCTTCGATCAACAGGTAATCGTTGGTACAGTTACTCTTATGTTTATTGAGATCCAAATTATGCAGGGTATTATAATCATTCTTCAGTAGCTGGATGATCGTTGTACTATCATGTTGACAAAAAGTGGTGGCAGAAAAACCTAGGCAGACAATACATATTAACCATTTCATAAGTTGAGTTTTGAGGTATTGTAATATATGCTATAAAATCTGATGCTGGAGAAAAGTCCCAATAGCTACAGCAAGTGAGGCCTTCTTATCTTTGCTCATCATGTACTATATTGTTTACGGTTTACTCTTTGTTTTTTCCTTATTGCCATTGAGAGTGCTCTACCTTTTTTCTGACCTTACTTATTTCTTTTTCTTTCATGTTTTTGGATACAGGAAAAAAGTTGTAATGAATAACCTGTTACAGGCTTTCCCAGAAAAAACCGAAAACGAAAGAATAGTTATTGCAAAAAAATTTTATAAGAACCTTACCGATATGTTTTTGGAAACTGTCAAGATGATCTCCGTATCAGATAAATTTATCGCAAAACGGTTTATAAAAGTGTACAGGTACATCTTGGTCATAACTTTAATTGGGAATGGGGAAATTCGATATTTACAAATTACACGGCATTCAAATTCTTAGCTGTCTATATGCCGATAAGAAATAAAATTTTCGAAAGATTATTTTATAAGTTGCGAACCCGTAATGGCGCTGTTTTTTTAAAAGCCACAACTATGCGTGAAGAATTTTTGCCTTATCAAAATACACATTACCTGCTTGGTTTAATAGCCGATCAAAGCCCTGGTCACCCGGGCAATGCATGGTGGTTCAATTTTTTTAATAAGCCAACGCCGTTTTTAAAAGGCCCGGCGAAAGGTGCTATATTAAATGACACAGCAGTTGTGTTTGCATTTATTCACAAACCACGCCGCGGATATTATGAAGCAGTTTTTAAATTGGCAACAAATGAACCTGCTTCATTGACAGAACAGGAGCTCACGGGAAAATTTGTGAATTACCTTGAAGAAGGAATCAGGCAATATCCCGATATGTGGCTTTGGAGCCATCGCCGGTGGAAATGG
This sequence comes from Bacteroidota bacterium, assembly GCA_005882975.1. Taxonomy (GTDB): domain Bacteria; phylum Bacteroidota; class Bacteroidia; order Chitinophagales; family Chitinophagaceae; genus VBAS01. The sequence goes on from VBAS01000290.1 coordinate 25,520, forward strand.
GAATGGAAACCAGAGTATGGTGAAATAATTAAATAAATGAACAGATCTTTTTTGATCACCAGTTAAAACCACTCTTCAACTACAGCGCCACCTTAATTTATCTTTTACATGGTACATACCGAAGAAATTAAAAAACGTCTCACCTGCAATTTCTAACTTTAATCGCAATAATCATTAATTCTCAAATACCATGTATTGCCAAAAAAATATCAGTTACCGTTTACCGGGACCTGCAAAGCTTTATAACTTCCAACTTCTTATCATTTTTTTTCTTTTCATTTTTTGCAGCTCCTACAGCCATGCACAACCAGATACAAAACTAAAAAACACATTGCCCGCTGCCGGCAAGCTTAGGAATGACAAGCCTCATGGCAAAGGATGGGTTAGTCTTCTTACTTCAGCAGAAGACTGGAATTTTGAAAACAATTTCTGGCAGTTAAATGATCACTTGCTGCACGGCTCGATCGGCAAAGAAAAAGAACATCACTACAGCTATACAAAAAAGATATATGGGGATTTTGAATTAAATGTATTGATAAAGATGGTTGGCGATGAAGATGCCAACTCGGGGGTATGTATTCGCATTCATCCCACCAATTGGGAC
>VBAS01000290.1:26202-26404 GCA_005882975.1 Bacteroidota bacterium
ACAAAGATCATCAAACCCAACGACTGGAATCATTACTATATCATTGCGAGGGGACATCATATACAGGCATGGCTGAATGGTGTGAAAACGATAGACATTGTGCATGAAAGTGGTTTTACAGATGGGAATATAGGTTTCCAACTTTGCCATCAGCATAATCCTACGTTGGTGGATGTTAAATCACTTTATATACGTGAGCTAA
>VBAS01000291.1 GCA_005882975.1 Bacteroidota bacterium
CATGATGTATAAATTGAAAATGCCATTTGCGTTTTCCTGTTGCTGCATCTAAAGCAAGCAAACAATTGGCAAATAAATTCTGACCTTTTCTTTTGCCACCATAAAAATCGTATGAAGCCGACCCTGTAGGTGCAAATAAAATTCCACTCTCCTCATCAAGTGTGAAACCGCTCCAGCTATTGGCGCCGCCAATGTGTTTATAAGCTTCCGGATCTTCCCATGTCTCATATCCATCTTCACCCGGTTGGGGAATTGTATGAAATATCCATCGCATCTTTCCTGTTCTTATATCAAATGCACGAATATGTCCCGGCGCGGCAGCAGCTCCTTCGTCAACTCTTGAGCCAAGTATATAAAGATCTTTGTAAATAATTCCCGGTGATGTTGCAGTAACAAACAGATCTGCAACTTCACGGCCAAGATCATTATGCAGATCAATTGATCCGCTGTCGCCAAAACTTTTTACCAGGTGTCCGTTTGTTGCATCAATGCATTGCAGGTAAGAGCTGGCTACATAAAAAATTCGTTTATCATTTTTTCCATCTGTCCAATAGGTGATCCCACGACTATTATTCAAAACAAAATTTAAAGACATTGAATCAGGATCAAACTCCCATATTTTTTTTCCTGTTGCTGCATGAACAGCAAAAAGTTTGAGGGTAGGAGAGGTGAAATACATTATTGAATCAATAATGACGGGATTGCATTGGATCTGCGAGTTATTAACTGTATCTGCATCGCCTGTATTGAATATCCAGGCAGGTTGTAACTGGCTTACATTGCTGGTATCAATTTCCGTTAGTGATGAATAGTGAATATTTTCTTTACTACCACCATAGTTATTCCAGGTTGTATATTTTTTCTCAGTGTGTTTACATGCTGTTATTAAAAAAAGAAGCGAAAGAAGAAAGAAGTATTTCATGTTCTTTGATTTTATTTTACTCCTTCCACCACCCACGCCTCTAAAGGACTCCTGAGATCTTTATCACTAAATTTTTCTGTAAGCACTTTTTGTACATGCTCTTTAATAGTATTTACAAGGGAAGCATTTCTTTCCACTATTGCCATATAAACGGGATTACCTTCAACGATCCCCTTTGCCAGATCACTTGCCGAAGGACTGTGGCCCTCTTTTTTAACCAATGTCGTTGTGATATTTTTAAATCCTGCACGTCGGGCAATTGTGGTTAATTCCCTGTCATCATACATTGAGAACGGGACACTGTAAAATTTGGGCGGATCCTCGCCGAAATAACTTTCAATAACCAGCCGCCCTTCATGAATAGCTTTAACGGTTTCCACTTTATTCCACGTACTAAAAATTAGTTTTCCTCCATGTCTTAATACTCTATAGGCTTCTTTCAACCCTTGTTCTTTATCCGGAAAAAACATGATCCCAAATTGCATCACTACAAGATCAAAAGAATCGTCATCAAAAGGAAGTTGCATTGCATCGGCTGGCATCCATTTTATTTTATCATCTTTCACGATCTCTTTAGCTGTTTTTATCATATCCGGATTAAGATCAGTGGCAGTTATTGTATCATGTTTTACTGACTTAGCAAGATGAGCTGTCACACGACCTGTACCGCAAGCGATCTCCAATATATCAGGATATTTTTTATCCTGTAAGCGGGAAACAAGATCAAGGGCATAGGGTTCGAACAAAAATGGTCCAAGGTATCGTTCATAATTAGCCGGAATACTTCCTGCAAATGCTGCTGTTTTTTCCATTATCAATATTTGGTTTTAAAATTTGAGCTTGTTTTTTTTTAACACAGAGAGAAGGAGTAGTTGAGTTACACAGAGTTTCTCCGTGATTCTCTGTGTTCTTGTATCTCTGTACTTAAAAAAGACTTTATTCAAGAATTTTTTCCGTGATCTTTCCGCTTTTCTTGTTTTTCAAAATTACCTTCCTGGCGCCATAATGCGTCATTTCCTCTTTTACCAGGTAGTTCTCATTATCATATTCTGTTAAATGACTTTCTTTGGTTACGCCGGTTCTTCCTCTCCAAATATCCAATTTCACCGGTTCCCATAGTTTTGTTTTTGCAGAACGATATGCTGCATCCAGGATACAATTCACCACATAGCCATCATAAAAAGTTTCTTTTGGGTTTTTATTTTTTTCCATAGCATTGAACATGTCCATGAACATATGATTATAACCAAGTTCATTTAATTCATCACCAACTGGAAACAACCAACCGGTATTACTCTCCGCTTTTTCAGAGACATAATCAGCTCCTTTACCCGTTGTGAACATTTCAAACCCTGTTCTTAAAAAACTATTTATCCAAATAGTTCCTTCTGTTCCCATCACTTCATCACGCAGATCCAGACCGCCACGGAATGTCCAGCTTACTTCAAACTGTCCGATGGCGCCATTCTCATATTTCACCAATCCGATAGCATGATCTTCGGCATCGATGGGTTTTACCTGTGTATCGGCCCAGCACATCACTTCAACAGGTCTTATATCTTTTCCAATATAGCTTCTTGTAATTTCAACGCAATGACAACCAAGATCAAGAATGCAACCGCCACCCGCTTGTTCAATATCCCAAAACCAATCACTATGCGGGCCTGGATGTGTTTCCCTTGATTTAGCCCAAAGTATTCTGCCTAATGCACCATTCTTTACACTTTCAGATGCTTTTAAAAATTTTGGAGTATATACAAGATCTTCCAAATATCCATTAAAGATGCCGGCTTCCTCAACTGCTTCGAGCATTCGCTTTGCTTCATCAGCATTTCTTCCTAATGGTTTTGTTGTGATCACTGCTTTTTTATGCTTGCAACAAAGCATCACTGCCGCTTCATGCAAATTGTTTGGCAAAGAAATGCAAACAACATCAACATTTGGATGTGCGATCGATTCTTCCATATTCAACGTCCAGTGTTCACAATTATAATCCTGCGCAAATTTTTTTGCTGATTGCTCCCGGCGTGAATATACACTTACTACTTTGTCTTTGCTGCGATAACCTTGCAGCGCATCAGCATAGAACCTGCCGATAAATCCAGAGCCAAGCATTGCGATCCTCTTCATATGGTTTATTTGTTTGTTTACTCCAATCAGATCGATAAGTATTGGCAGTAATTTTGTTGTTTTAAAATGGGCCAAAAAGGTACGAATGAAAAGCGAAGTTGAAAAAACTTTCAAAGCCATATCTTCACATCTTTTATGAGACCTACTGAAGATACATACCGGCACAAAGGATTGAGGAAAAAATTAACTGATGTCATTCGCACAAAAGGGATCAATGATGAAAAGATACTGGAAGCTATTGGCCGGATTCCCCGCCATTTTTTTCTTGACTCAGCATTTGATGATGTTGCCTATGAGGATCGTGCTTTTCCAATAGGAGAGGGCCAAACTATTTCGCAGCCTTATACTGTTGCTTATCAAACTTTTTTATTACAGGTAAAACCTTTTGAAAAAGTTTTGGAGATCGGAACCGGCAGTGTTTACCAGGCTTGTGTTTTAGCAGAATTAGGTGCGCAGGTTCATACCATTGAACGACAGAAAAAATTATTCGACACTAATAAGACTTTTACTTTTTTAAAAAAATATCCCAATATCAAATTTTTTTACGGTGATGGATATGAAGGCTTGCCAACATATGCGCCATTTGATAAAATATTGATCACAGCTGCTGCTCCCGAAATTCCTCCAAAACTTATTGAACAATTAAAACCCGGCGGCATGATGGTATTACCTCTTGGCGTTGGTGATGTTCAACAAATGAAACGAGTGACCAAACTCGAAAGAGGTGCGATCAAAGAAGAAGTGTTTGATAATTTTTCTTTTGTTCCGATGGTGGAGGGGAAGAAGTAGATTGAAAAATTTTATTTAGGTTGAACACCTTCGGAGTTTTCGTTATCAGCCCGCTTCTCACTTTTGATAAAATAACTCTCCGATCTGTCCAATACCGATGGCTGTTTATCATTTAGCTTTTGCAGCAAGCACAAAGCCCCATATAACAAATGCGAAACAACCCAGGCCCGGGACAAGGAATAACATATTCCAATATGGAGTTGAAGGAATTGAAGATATAATTACGATCGTCGCCAGCAGCGCTACAATTGCTGTTGCCCTTAACATATTACGGCTTACTGTTTCGTGGGAAAGTGCAAAAAGCAATACACTGATTGCGATGATATCAAAACCATCATGTCGCCATATATGATCAGAATAAGTTGTTACTGCACTGACTCCCGTTTCGGTTTGAAACAAATTCATAAGTGCCGGGTAAAAAGCCGTGATCAGGCCGAATATTAACCAGAAAGCAGCCATTGCAATGAAATAAATTTTTGTCGCGTTGGGTTTGGTATTTTCCATGTGGTTTTATTTTCTTAAAATGATCTATATTAAATATTTCCTTTTTTCATTTCTTTTACTGCATAGTCACATGCACGGGCTGTAAGCGACATATAAGTAAGTGATGGGTTTTGGCAAGCAGATGAATCCATGCAAGCTCCATCGGTTACAAACAAATTAGCAATATCATGTGCCTGGTTCCATTTATTGAGCACTGATGTTTCAGGATCATTGCCCATTCGTGCAGTTCCCATTTCATGAATAACGGTGCCGGGTGTTGGATGACGATCGAATGGTTCTACCCAATCAAGTTCAGCAGCCTTCAGCATTTCTACAGCTGACTGCTGCATATCAACACGCATTTTCTTTTCGTTCTCCCCATACTCCATAGATATCTTCAGTAATGGCAATCCCCACTTGTCTTTTTGATCTTCACTCAGCGTCACTTGATTTTTATACTCAGGTAATGTTTCTCCGTATGCTTCAAAATATGCAAACCATTCTCCGGGCTTTGTCATACTTTCTTTCCATTCGGCACCGACACCTGCGCCTGAAAATCCTCTTGTCCAATCACTGCGGCTGGTATAATTTTCAAAACCAAAACCACGCAGATAAGATTGATCATTTTGTTTTAGGTTTCTGAATCGTGGCACATATACACTGGCAGGTCTTTCACCATAATAAAAACTATCTTTTAAACCACTATAACCACCAACGGCTCCTACATAAGCATGATGATCCATTAAATAATGGCCAAGCACACCACTTGAATTTGCCATTCCATTCGGAAACTCTTTTGTTTTTGATTGTAATAATATTTGAGTGCTTCCCAAAGTAGAGGCATTAAGAAATACAACCTTCGCAAAAAATTCAAGGCTTTGATTCGTCTCCGAATCGATCACTCTTACACCTTTTAATTTTTGTGTTTTATCGTCATAGATAAGGCTTTCAACTACAGAGAATGGACGAAGTGTAAGATTACCCGTCTTTGCAGCATCGGGTAAAGAAGCCGAATTGCTGCTGTAAGGTGCGCCAAAAATACAGCCACGGTAACAGAGATTCCTTCCATGACATCTTTTCCTTCCATTATGATCTTGAGTAAGTATTGCCATTCGTCCAATAATGAGATCACGACCGTCAAAAGACTTTCTCAATCTTTCTTTGATGTGTTTTTCAAAAGCATTCATTTCAAACGGAGGTAAATAATGTCCATCCGGAAGATTAGCTATTCCATCACGACTGCCGCTTATACCAACATAGGATTCAATTTTATCATACCACTGCTCAATGTCTTTATATCTTATTGGCCAATCAATACCGATTCCCTCTTTCATATTCGCTTCAAAGTCCAGGTCACTAAAGCGATAACAATGCTTTGACCATAAAAGAGAACGGCCTCCGACCTGGTATCCGCGATGCCAGGTAAAAGGTTTATCCTGGATATATGGATGTTCGCTGTCTTTTACCAAAAAATGTTTACTGTCTTCTCCAAACAAATAGATCGATTTCTGTACTTCGTAATGTTTTTGTTCCTCAAGACTTACAAGATTTCTCAATTTAAATTCCCATGGGTCAGTCAGTGCTGTAGGATAATCTTTAATATGCTCTACCATTCTTCCACGTTCAAGTACCAGTACTTTAAGTCCTGCTTCAGTTAGTTCCTTTGCTGCAATGCCACCGGTTATTCCAGAGCCAATAACAATAGCATCATAAATATTTCCAGAGATCCCTTTTCCAAGAATATTAAAATCAGTCATGAAAAGAATATTTAATAGTGCAAAAAAGTTTTTCCATAGTTCAGAGTACTGGCATCTGTTTTTATTTCGCTTTTATATTCAGTGGGGATCTTTACATAATTACTGGCTTTAGTTGTTCCTTCCTGCGAAGTAAAAAAGCCGATCATTGTGTATTGTTTAATGGTTTTGAAATAAGCAACTGCTTCATCATTGTCATAAGCTTTCTTATCAAGTAATGTTATGAATTGTAATTTATCCGGTGCTGCTTCAAATGCAGGCATCAATTGCTTTAATCCTTCTTTGATCACGGATTGTTGTTCTGCTGTCATACATTGATCAAAAACCTGGTCTAAAAATACCTGTGTATTTACCTGTGATGCTGATCTCGTTTTAGTCGCCGGAATAATCATGTCGATGATAGATATGATAGACTTGTATTCTGATTCAATAAAAAATACCGGTTTGTAACCACTCATATCATGATTGGCACAACCAGTTAAGAATGATGAAAGCACTGCAGGGAACATTGCATGCCCTGAAACCACTGCAAGAGATTGAATGAGTTGCCGTCTGTTCATAATAGTTTATATATGATTAAATATACATTACTAGTATATATGAACAAAACCTTTCCCGACTGTGGAAGGAAAAAAGTAAATGTAAGATCGAAGCCAATATTGAAACTTTTGGGTTAATGAAGAACAATACCAACTGGGACGTAGCATCCGTAGAAAGCAAACCCTATCTTCTTAGTGGTTTTGTAAACCCAATATTCAATCCAGTACTCATTATAGGCATGTTGGCAGTTCCAATATCTTTAAGAGGAAGCCTTAAATAAGGTTCGATCCGAAAGCTTCCATTACTACCAAGCTCGTGAGTATATCCAATACTAAAATTGGCAACAGAGAACCAGTTTTTTGTTTCTTTTGTATAACTGAGATAATTATGACCGCCAGGTTGATTGGTCTGGGTGTATTCATAATCATAATTCTCCGACCTCATGAGATAAGAAGATATACCCGTCGTTGCAAAAAGATTGTGTTTGCCTGATATGATCGTGTACTTCATATTAACAGGCAATTCATAAAGACGACTCTTCCCATTCACTGCTATTATCTTTACGCCATTTGTGGGTGTGTACCCTGGTGGATTGAAATAAGTGCCATCATCATAAACTCTTTTTGTATCCCAAAGCAAACCGCTCTCTATGCTCCATTTTTTATTGAAGGCATAACCAATAATGAATCCGCTTGTTGCTCCATTCTTCGCCGGTTGAAAATGTACAGAGCTCATGTCAACTCCAAATAGAATACCTGCATAGAATCCTCTATCATTACTATTGCTGGTGTTTCCCTTCATCACTTTGTTAGTACCAGGTTTTAGTTGAGGACTTAAAGACTTTTGTTCTTCGTTATGATTTGTTTCGACAAGAAAATGATGGATCGATTCCAAATTAACGGAAGCAATATCAGGATTTTCGTCGGTTTCATGACTGTTCCGAATTGATTCATTGATCTGATCTGTCGTCGGATATTTTTTTGATCGTGTTCTTTGTACCGTAATTGAATTATTAGAGATCACATGATCAACTGAATTAGTTGAAGATGTTGTTGAAAAAATATTGTTTCTGCTTCTTTGATCTGCTTCATTTGCAGTTGTTATATTTTCTTCCGGCTCATGAGAAACTTTTGCTAAACCATCTTTAATGAACTTATTAGATTGTTGAGAAGATGGCAACCTTTTATTTGTTGCAATAGAGCTTTGTTTTGTGGACAAAAAGAAAAACAAAGAACCAGTCAGAATAACCAAAGCAATTATTAATAATAAAAGACCATTACTAAAAACCCATACAATAAAACGACGCTTTTCTTTTTTTTGCGGCATCTTTTTGTCAAGTATGGAATGCATATCATTCCATAAAAGATCAGCATCTGCCCCAGGCATTTGCTCAAGTTTCTTTTCAATGATGTTGTCGTAGGGATGGTGCTTGTTCATGCTCTTTCTTTTGCTTTTAATAAATTGATCAAATACTTTCTTGCTTCACTTAAATGCCATCTGCTTGTTCCTTCACTTATCTTCAATATTTCTCCTATCTCTTTGTGGTTATATCCTTCCGTTATGTGCAGGTTAAATACTGTCCTCGTAGTTGCTGTCAATTGTCGTAGCATGCATTGTACCTGCTGTGCCGACATTCGTTGTAATGCTTCAGCCTCAATAGATGGTTCATGTTCTTCTTTCCATTCTACCGATATATTCTTTGTCTTTTGTTTACGTAAAAAGTCTATGGCCGTGCGGATCATGATCGTTCGCATCCATGTATAGATGGATGACTTGTTCGCATCGTAACTTTCTATTTGTTGGAATACTTTTAGAAATCCGTCCTGTAACATTTCAACGGCATCTTCTTCATTTTTTGCGTAAGATTTGCAAATCACCATCAATGATGAACAGTACTGCTTATATAGCAGCTCTTGCATCCGCCTGTCATTGAGGATGCAGCCTTTAATAAGGTCCTGTTCAGGTAGGGCACTTTTCGTGAAAGACATTTGAAAATAATTATCATGAGGCTTTAAGGAATTGGAGTGTTATAACTCAGAAATGATGAAGGTTAAAATTAATACTCGGATCTGAAATTGCAATGGATTTAAGCTACTCATTTATCGATTTATTCTCAACCTGCAGCAGCCCTTATTCCGGGCTGGCTGCAGTGTGAAAAAAGTTTACATAGAGGGGCTCAGTTCAAGTAGCCATAGGATCTTTAAAAAATTAATTTTCATAGACGTCTTTATATCGGTTAAATGGGAGATTTACTATAATTAAACTTTCTAAAGAACGCTTTTAAGTGATCCTGAAGGTTTATATAAATACATATACGCAGTTTGGATGCCGGACGTTGGTAAACAAAAATATTTTTGCGATATAAGGGCATGCTTGCAGGTATAAATACTATTAGAAATGTAAATGAATTAATTTCTTAAGAAATTAAACCTGCTTGCACTTGCATCTTCCATAGCTACGGTTTATTTTTGTAATTCCCTCCTTGAAAAACTGCAATTCTTTATCCCGAACAATTCTGTTCATTACCTAAAATTCAAGATGTACGTAAGCCGCACCTGGAAAATATTTGCGTTTTTGTTATTATCATTCCTAATAGGAATGATTTCATGCAAAAAACATCAACCAACAGAAGACTCACCTAACCCTGGTCCACCTGAAACTCCCAGTATTTATGAATCAATATTCACTTTGCCTTCCGTTTCTTTTTGTGGATCTGTTTTAACTTCAAATTTAAAAATTAAAGATGGCACCGACATAGGTACTGTGACGGTAGGTAATGATGCATTCTATTTGTACTTAACTTATAATCTTGCGAGTAACTGGTATATTGGAGACGCACATTCATATGCAGGGCGGGAATCAGCTATTCCGCGTAACGCAGATGGAAATCCAGTTTATGGACAATTTCCAGGTAAGCAACATTTAAATTTCTGTGACCTAAAGCAAACGTTCACCTTTCGGATCCTTTTATCTTCTCTTTCTTCCGATAACAATGGATTGTGCTCGACCAATGAGCAGTATTTTATTGCAATGCGGGCTTCTGTCAGGCAAATTAATAGTGCAGCAGATTGTACTGCGGGCACTGATCAGCCAGCATGGGGAGCACCTTTTTTAATTAATCCAGGAAATGCCAATGAATGGGCGACTGCTTTTTATTATTGTAAACAAGATTGTTCTATACCAACAATCTCTTGGTGTGGTTATTCCCAGGGTTATTGGTTTAAAAATCAAAATCACTCCTGGTGTCAAAATGTAAAATACGGGAACTTAGAAATAACCGAACAACAGGGAGACGACCTTTGGCCTCCTCAAAACAATTGGGTAAAAAAAGCTTTGTTCCAGGCATCTGCACTGCAACTAAGCAGGAGCTGCTTTAATAGTAATAACCCTATCCCTGCTTCAATTGCCAGCGATTACAATAGGCTTGAAACTTTCCTTTCCACACTAAACTATGCAGATATACAAAATGGAACATTCCCTTTAACTAGTGATACAACTGGTGTTCGGGCAGCCACCGGTAATATTGGAAGATGGATCTGCAATAATCACTGTACTACGAATCCAGATGCTACGGCGTGTACCGGATTTTGATCAAATAAATTTATAGCTATTAAACTCTGCACAATGTTGTTGAGTTTTTTATAACAACTAATTTTTATAAATAGTTATACAAACTGCTCCAGCAAACCAATTCTTTTTTCAATAGGAGGGTGAGTCGAAAATAAATTATCCCAGGAACCGGATTTGCGATTTGATACTTGAGGATTATCAATAAACAATTGTGCTATGTCACGATTCTCGACCGCTTCAATGTAAGGATCTGCAGAGATCTTTTTTAATGCGCTGGCAAGTGCATATGGTTTCTTTGTCATATCAGCCGCGCCTGCATCAGCTAAGTATTCTCTTTTCCTGCTGATACCAAAACGAAGTAACATAGAGATCAAATAAGCAACTGCAGTAATTATGATCGCAATAAGTATAATAGCACCTCCACCTTTACTGTCTTTTTTACCACGGCCCGCAAAACGAAGGCTGCGAAAAGCAATTTCAGCAAGAAAAGCAAAGATGCCAACAAAAATGATGGAGATAATTAAAACTCGTGTATCACGATTGCGGATATGAGAAAGTTCATGGGCAATAACTCCTTCCAGTTCTTCATCATTCAGTTTATTAATTATACCGCTCGATAATGTAATTGAATAACTTTTTTCATCAATACCACTGGCGAATGCATTTAACGAATCATCATTAATGATATTTATTTTCGGCATCTTCATGCCTTTTGAGATGCAAAGATTTTCAACAAGATTATAAACTCTTTTGTTTTCTCTCCTGTCCAATTGTTTTGCACCTGTAGCTAAACGAATAAATGCAGCATGGCCGGCCCATGCAATTAAAAGCCAAATACCAACACCGATCAAAATAAAAGGAACAACCGAAAGAAACACCGAATTACGATCCATAGATCCAGGATAGTTACCACCCGAGTATCCTGAAGCACTATCTCTTGTAATAAAATATATGATGACATAGAACATTCCAAGCAATAAAGCCGGGAATGCGATCAGTAAAAGAAATGAATTAAAATTATTTCTCTGAATTTGCCTTTGAAGTCCGATGTATTTCATTAAAATCTGAAATCGTAAATCTGAAATCTAAAATTTAATAG
>VBAS01000366.1 GCA_005882975.1 Bacteroidota bacterium
TAGGACACTGATCTTCTTCGTCGTTAACACCGTCATGATCCGAATCAGGAACTGGACAACCGTTGTACTTTTTAAGACCTGCTACATCCGGACATTTATCTTCTTCATCCATAACACCGTCTGAGTCTTTGTCAAAAATGGGACATCCTTTATTTTGTAATGTTCCTGGTTGTTCCGGACATTGATCGTCGATATCCGAAATGCCATCTCCATCTTTATCAGGGCAACCCTTCATTAAAATGGTTCCCGCTAAATCAGGACACTGATCTAATTCGTCAATAACACCATCAAGGTCCCTGTCGTTAATCACTGCAGTAGTTGTGTTTATATCTTTTGGATGGTTTGAATTACCCAAATAAATTCCAAAATGAAATCCAAGAGTTTTATGCTTAAACGACTGCGCATCAGATTTATAAAAACTGCTAAGTCCATTACTGTAGCTGACTGTAATAAATACCTTTCCAAACTCAAGACCTGTTAGTGCATTAACGGAAAAATGAAAGGTGCTGAACTTATTTGCGGCAGTTCCTACGGCCAGGTCTTTATTGATGATTTGCTCGTAATCTAGTTGCGTGGTGGTATCTATGTCATCCCTGTAGATTTTGATGGAATTGAAATCAGTTGAACCATTATAAAACAAGAATGCCTGGAGTCCTCCACCCAAAAGAAGTTTTGTCTTTCCCTTCAAGGGGTATTTATAAAGCAGGTTAACAGGTATGTCTATATAATTTATTTTGAGATTGGTCGTGGCTTGCAAAAGATGTTTCTTGCCATCCGAAAGATTAACAAGTGAGGTATCGAATTGTTGAATAACCTGTGAGCCCTTTGCTGAATATAGAAATCCGGTTTGAAAAAATAAGTTCTGCTTTTTATTTAAAGATGTATTTGCTATGAGGCCCAGGTTTAGTCCAATATGCTTTGAAACATTATATCCAGAAGTTGAATCAGGGTATAAAGTAAAGGCGGGAGTTACTGAATTAGCCTGAGGACCTGCTACAAGTGCTATTGAAAATTGAGCTTTTGTTACGCACCAAAAGCACATCACCCAAAGTGATAAGATGAATTTTCTCATAGGGATATGGATTGGAAAGCCAAGATATATTGATTTGCTTACAAATCAAACCTGATACCCTGTGCCAAAGGCAGGCTGGTACTGTAATTAATGGTGTTGGTTTGTCTTCGCATGTAAATCCTCCAGGCGTCACTTCCACTTTCTCTTCCGCCACCAGTTTCCTTCTCACCACCAAACGCCCCACCAATTTCTGCACCTGAAGTTCCAATATTCACGTTGGCTATGCCGCAATCACTACCATTTGAAGAAAGAAATTGTTCCGCTTCGCGAAGGTTCAAGGTCATAATTGAAGAAGATAACCCCTGGGGCACACCGTTTTGAATGGAGATCGCTTCTTCAAAATTCTTATACTTCAACAAATAAAGAATTGGAGCGAATGTTTCGTTTTGAACAATCTGGTAATTAGGTTGTACTTCGGCTATGCATGGCCGAACATAACATCCGCTTTCAAAACCCTGGCCGTCCATAACATTGCCTTCAACAATAAAAATTCCACCTTCAGCCTTACATTTTTCAATTGCATTTAAATAGGATTGAACGGCATCTTTATCAATTAAAGGCCCTACATGGTTTTTTTCTTCGAGCGGATTGCCAATCCTCAATTGCTTGTATGCATTTACCAGTTTGGTTTTGAATTGATCGTATACATCTTCATGAATTATCAATCTTCTGGTAGTGGTGCAACGTTGCCCTGCGGTGCCAACAGCACCAAACAAACAGCCTACCAATGCCATTTCCAAATCGGCATCTTTAGATATAATAATGGCATTATTGCCACCCAATTCCAACAAAGACCTTCCTAATCTTGCGCCCACAGCAGCACCAACTGCTTTTCCCATTCGCGTAGAACCCGTTGCGGATACCAGTGGAATTCTTTTGTCATTGGATATACGTTCACCCGAGTCTCTTTCGCCAACGACTAAATTGCATACACCTTCCGGAACATTGTTCTGTTTAAAAACTTTTGCAATTATTTTTTGACACGCAACTGCGCATAGTGGTGTCTTTTCAGAAGGCTTCCAAACAATTACATCACCACAAACCCATGCCAACATCGCATTCCAGCTCCAAACTGCAACCGGGAAATTGAACGCAGAAATTACCGCGACAATTCCTAAAGGATGCCATTGTTCATACATACGATGACCCGGACGTTCACTATGCATGGTTAAGCCGTGTAACTGTCGTGACAAACCCAAAGCAAAATCGCAGATATCAATCATTTCCTGTACCTCGCCATAACCTTCCTGCAAACTTTTTCCCATTTCATAAGAAACAAGTTTGCCCAGTGCTTCTTTATTCTTTCTGAGTTCATCACCTATTTGTCTCACAATGTCACCACGCTTTGGCGAAGGCCAGGTGCGCCATTCAATAAACGCTTTTTCAGCAGTGCCAATCACCTGTTCGTATGCATCCTCTGTACAAAGATTCACTTCTGCAATTTTTTTGCCGTCAACAGGAGAGAAAGAGGTAATCACTTTCCCATTTCCTTCAGCCCAATCATTACCTGTTGATGCGCCACTATTGCGTGCAGCAATACCCAGCTGGTGTAATACTTCCTGCATAAGAATTATTTTGACAAAGATATTTTGATTCCGCCCATTAGCCATCGGCCGGGCATTTCTGAACCCAAAAGGTCAGCATAACTCTTATCAAAAACATTATCTGCCTCAACAAATGCGCTTAATAGTTTTTTGACAATGAGTGCTTCAAGTTTTGCATTCAATACAAAATAATCAGATGTTACTTTGGCAATATTGACTGAAGATGTTTGAGAACTTCTTGTTTTGTAAAGGCCTGTTAACTGTGTTGATAATCTACCGTAAGTATACACAACTGAAAAAGTATTTAAAAACTTTGCATGAGATGAAATATAAAAAGATGGTGTTGCACTACTGCTTTTGCTTTCAAGCCAGGTAAAACCAACCATGGTCCATATTTGCTGTTTGTTTTCTAATTGCATGGAATATTGGATTTCCGCTTCAGCACCAGTGGTTGTTACTTTGGAAATATTTTTTGCCAATGCATAAATTCCGTTAGGAGAGAGGTTCACTTTCCTTGGCATTTCTGAATAAGGAGTAGGAACATAATCAATTAAATCCGAGTACCGGATATTTTTAGATTTGAGGTAACGTAAAAATCTGCGCCACCTTCATAGCTAAAAGAATGTTCAGCAACCAAATCAGGATTACCGATTCTTCCGCTGGCAACGAATGTTTTATTATAATTGTTGAACCGCTCGGTAAAATCAGCATCGCGAATGGTTTTGCCACCGCTGGCTCTTAATTGAACCATGGATGTTTTATAAGATAAATTCAACTGTGGTATGAGTTCCCAACCTGATCGTTCATTCCATTCCAATCTTAGTGCAGGATTTACATAAAATTTTTGTTTCAGTTGCTGGTTCAAAACAACAAATGCTGCGGCCTGGTTGAGATCATGATTGCCTCTATCGTTTGAACTTATTTTTTTATGGATGAATTGTACTCCCGAAGTAAGATTTGTTTTTTCTGTCACCTTCCATTCATCGG
>VBAS01000381.1 GCA_005882975.1 Bacteroidota bacterium
TCATGATATTCCTGCTTAAAACTTATTCGTTTATGTCTTCTTTCCTGGTTCATTATATATTTAATTACATTATCAACATGTGACTGGGAATAAGAGAAGACTCCATAACCTTCTTGCCAGTTAAATTTTCCCTTTATCCACTTTTTTCCATTTATAAATTCATTGGTTTCGACTTTTATTTCTTTTACGAAATCTGAGATCAGGACATTTGGTTTAAAGCCAACAAATAAATGTGTATGATCCGGCATACTATGAACCGCCAGCATTTTTGCATTTCTGTTTTTTACCAAACCGGTAAAATATTTATGAAGTTCTTCTTTGTGTTCTTTTGGAATTAAAGATTGCCTGTGTTTTACCGCAAATACAAATTGCAAATAGATCTGAGAAAATGTGTTGGCCATAGTTAAAAGTGGATAGCTGGAGAGAAGATCTTTCATCAGAAAAATTGGAAGACAGGGTAAAGAAGATGCAGGCGGAATTGGGTGCTAGATACTAATTGCTGGATGCTGATAACTTGTTTTTACTTCACATTTGATAAAGGATTATTTTTGTTTTCCTCTTATGAATGCCCTTGTTGCCTACACCATAAATGAAAACGATTTTGTTTTAAGCCCTGAACGGGTAATGTATTGGGAAAAACAAAAAACGCTTATCATTGCAGACCTGCACATTGGGAAAACGGGTCATTTCAGAAAATCCGGAATACCAGTACCGCAAAATGTTTTTAAAGAAGACCTTCAAAGACTATTTACCCAAATACTTTTTTTTAAAGCAGAACAATTGATCATTGCCGGTGATCTTTCTCATAGCAAGTCGAACAAGGAAATGGACCTGTTTAAAAAATGGAGAAATGATCTTGATGCTTTGGAAATGATCCTGGTAAACGGCAACCATGATATACTGGATGAAACATGGTATGATGAACTGCGAATTGAAACAAAAGATTGTCTTGATATCGGTGATTTTTCATTTTGCCATGATCCCGATGATGCATCCATAAAAGATCAAACACATTATACTTTCTGCGGTCATCTTCACCCGGGCATCAGCATCCGGGGTCGTGGAAGACAATTTTTGCAATTCCCCTGTTTTTATTTTGGAAATAATATCGGGATACTTCCTGCATTCAGTCGTTTTACCGGTTGTGTAAATGTCAATGCACAGGAAGGAGAAAATGTTTTTGCGATCGTTGAGAACGGCATCATGCAGGTGCAGTGATCAATGCTTTTTTCTCAGTGTATTGAAATCAATAAAATAAATAAAGCGAAGTGTTAATTCATTGCCATGACGCAGGTCAATTGTTTGGCTAAGATTATTCAGATATTTTTTGTAGGTCATACCATCAACATATTCATCATTGCCAAGAAAATTTTTCCACCCAAATACAAGACGGCTCCCCAGGCGAAAATCCCACGTGAAGAATGCATCGAGATTAAAAAAGTTCACATTCTCATCCTGGTTGGGAATAAATGCGCGGGGAATATCTTTTCCATTTTCATCAACGTTTGCAAATCGCTTATAAATTACTTTGCTCCAGTTGTGTCTTACCCGCATTGTCAAATTCATTCGCGGTGTAAAATTGTAAATTCCCGAATAGATAGAAGTGATATCATTAAAGTCAACAAAACTTATTATCGGCTCTCCATTTAATTCCCTGCCTGCAAAAACAATATAATCTGTTTCTGTTTCACCGGCATTGCTTATTTCCATTGTTATTTTATTACTGAAGCGATAGCGAAAGCCAAATTCATACTTGTAATAATCATGCGCTTCAGGAATATGAAATACCGAACCAAGAAGATCATAACTGAAGAAAAGTTTTTTCCGGCTATCGCTGCTTCCTTCCACTTCAGCAAAACTAAAGGGCGGTCGTTTCGCATAACGGCCGGGAGTATTCAAAACGAAATAATCATTTTCTCCAAATGGCAATGTACCAACCGTAAGACTGACATCCCAAAAATTTCTAAAAAACCAAAAAGCTTGTCCTGTTATCCGCAAATAATTATATGCATATGGTTTGTAAAGCCAGCCATACGTGGAAGTGAGTTTGTAATTATAAGAAAGAAAATTCCCTTTCGGAGTAAATTGATTGTAGCTAATCTGCCCGGAATAAGAAACTTCATTTGCAGCGGGCAATATCCCGAGATCATTGGGGTCATATCTATCTGATTCGATAAGATTCGAAACATAATATTGCAGCTTGCCACTCACCTTACCTGCACGCAAGCTTGTGCTAAAACCATCATAGCCTGCATCGCCAAAAATTTTACTGTAACGTGCGGCGCCACGCACATTAAATTTGTTTTCCTTATCAAAAAAACTAAAATCAAAAGCGGAAACATTTGCATCCCGGTTGATGTATTCCCGAATTACATTGGTGTTGGTAAAAGTCACATAGGACCTGTTCTTTAATGCCTGGTCTATTACAATAATATTATAGTTAGCAAGCGCCTCGGTTACAACACTGGTGTCTTTACCGTTGGTTGTATTTCTAAGAATTGCTCTTTCTTTTTGAGCTATCGCATTAAAAAAACCAAGCCCCAATTTTTTTTCAGTGCGGCCAGAAAATTTTATCGCATTATATAAACTGGTCACCGCCGGGTTTTCAATGATCTCATAGTCAGGATTGTTTTGAGCAAAGTTTCGGACCGCATTGAACCTTTGTGGCATCTCTCCCACTCTTCTTGAATAAAATAACCCTGCTTTATTAAAAAGTTCAGTGCCTTCCGTAAAGAAAGGCCGGTTCTCCGCAAATTTTATTTCATAAGGAGTAAGATTATTTACCACGTTGTCAGAAACCACCTGTCCAAAATCAGGGATGATCGTTGCATCAAGTGTAAAACTTTCGCTTATTCCATACTTCACATCCATACCACCACTTTTCAACCATTCTGTTTTATTGCCGTTAGGGGAAGGAGAAATATTCACGCCACCGGATAAATAAGGGGAAAAACTTAATCGCAATGGAGGTTCAATATTTTTAAGACCAGTAAGATCTCCAAACTGGTTTAGAAAACCATTCACATTAGGATCATAAAAGTTCCAGAAGGAGCTCTCATTATTTTTTCTTGTGAATCGCATTAATTGAATTCCCCAATCCTGGATATCCTTTTTTGGAAATCGCAAAGAGA
>VBAS01000382.1 GCA_005882975.1 Bacteroidota bacterium
TTCTCCCCTCTTTTAAAAATTTTTCCATCATCAATTTTGAATAAAGCATTCAAAGGAATTTCTTCAACTAATTTAAGTCCATTTTTATTTTCATCATATTTACGAAGAACCCGTATAAGATCGTCCTCGGCACAGCTGCTTGCCGCCGGGTTTTTAAGTGAAGCCAGCAACTCTTTTTCTATATCAGGAGGAAAAACTTTGTTCTCAACAAATTGTTTCAGTAAATAACCATAAATAGTTTTCCATTCATTGCCATGCGCCATTACACTATTGCCATACTTTTCAAATGTCAATAAATGTGCTATCTCGTGTAAAAGTGTTATGAGAAAAGAAAATTTATTCAAACTTCCATTTACACTAATGCGATGATTGCTAAAATGCGTACGATGCCTGTAATCCCCTAAAATACTTTTGCGATGTTGTGTAACAGTAAGATGAATTTTATAAAAGCGAAGGTATTCTTCTACAGCGCTATAAGTTCCGGTAGGTAAAAATGAATTTAGATGTGTTAATGGAGCTTCCTGTTTAGGCATTGGTTTTTTGTTTGTTCACTTTCATCAGTCCTGACACCTCAATAAAAGTATAAACTATATATAATCCCATGCAGAAAAAAAGTCCGGGTTTGTTTACTTCTTTTTTATTTACCATGATATAAACAAAAGCCACGCCTGCCAACAAAAAAAGTTTTATCATAATGCTTCCATATACCCACCGGAAAAAAGCATGGTTATTTTTGGTTGTAAGTCCTTTCATTGCCATCCAGTAAGAAAGAAAACTGACGCCAAAAACAATGATATTTCCAAAAACAAGCACAGTATAATTAAAACCCCATCCCTCCAATCTTTTCATCATAGAAAGAAATCCAGAGTTAAGAACAAGAAAAAGAATAATAGCCGGAAGAAAATTTTTCATCGCTTGTTTATTCATCTAATGGAGTTTGAAAATTGAAATAAAAAACCGTCTCGCCTAAGGCGAGACGGTGCGAAGTTAAAGGACTGAACTAAATAAATCATTTTGCAAGAGAAGCAACTTCGTTGGAACCCATGTCCACAACATTGGCGCCCATGTGACATTGGCCATTGAATGTTGCACTTGGTTCCACCTGTAGTTTACCGGCATAAATATTTCCGTTTACAACGCATTCACCACGCAGTTGAAGCAACTCTTTCACTTTTATAGTGCCTGATGTTTTTCCAACAATATCTGCGTTGTTACCAAAAATATCTCCTTCTACTACACCGCTGTTACCAATAACGATCTTAGCACTACTATTAATGTTGCCAATGACCGTTCCATCAATTCTAAGGTCGCTGTTACTACTGAGATCTCCTTTAATTGTTGTTCCGGCGCTGATCAGTGTGGTACCGGTACCTCCTCCACCGTTACCATTAGGTTTTTCTGTAATCATATCTGTTGTAGTTGGTTTTTTAGTATTAAACATAGGTTTAGAAATTTAGTTGCCAATGATCTCTTCTTTCGGCACATTGATCTGAGTTGTATCAAGTTTCGTCGTAACATCACCTTTCAATACTCTTTGTAAGCCCTCCCTGTATTGTTCCTGGAATTTCAGTTCCTGCTCTAATGAATCAGTCCTGTATTTCATCTGTCTAAGATCCCTGTCCGCCCGGTAATCAGCTCCTGAACCCGGAATATAATATCTCAAAGGGGTAAAAACGATAAGAGCGACTGTAAGACCTACCAATACAACAAAAATTGTGCAAAGCACTACATAAACGCTCATCCTCGATAACTTAAACGTAACAACCTCTTCGTAAGTATCATCGTTCATAACTACCAGCCGGTAGCGGTTTCGAAGTCGTTTTAGCGTTGATTCAGGAGATATTTTCAAATCAGGTAATTTAAAGCCAATAAAATTAAGAAAAGCTTGCCGAAAGGCGGGATTTCAGTATAAAAAACTTGGGTATTTTTGTAATAAATAATTTGATTTTCAGTTATTAAGACTTTAGATTGCGCGGCATGTACCTGAACAGAAAGATTTACTTTATATTCCTGTCATTTATTCTGTGTCTTACCTTTTTTCAGGCTCATTCACAGCAAGGGTTCTCTTTTGACATAAAAAAGCCCGAAAAGTTTGATGACCGTCTTTTGGCCTCCGAAAAATCAGAGTCTAAGAAATTCCCGGTCACAAAGCGTTTAACTCAAAATACTTTTACCCATTACAATTATTTTTTTAATGCCAACAACAGGCTCAACGAAGTTTTAGAAATAGCCAAAGCCGCCCATATTGACGATTTCACTGAACTTCTGTCCTTTTACAATTATAGTCTCGATGAAACTGCCGCAAATAAAGAACAGCTAGACTCAGTTATTTATAAATCCACAACTGGCATAGTATTACATGATCTGCGCAATGATTGGATCGATAATTTATACCTTCTAACCGGTGCCGCATATTATCTCCGCCAGCAATTTGATTCAGCCTATCTTACTTTTCAGTTCATTAACTATGCATGGGCAAGAAAAGAAAAAGATGGTTATTACCAAACCATTGGAAGCAAGTTTGATGGTAACAATGCTTTTTCTGTTTCTACACAAGAAAAAAATAGTTTGCCGAGAAAAGTATTTTCTGAGCCACCCAGCAGGAATGATGCTTTTATCTGGCAGATAAGAACATTGATGGCATTGGAAGAATACGGACAGGCTGCCAGCCTTATCATAACACTTAAAAACGACCCTGCCTTTCCAAAACGCTTACAAAGCGATCTTGAAGAAGTACAGGCATTATGGTTTTA
>VBAS01000383.1:0-977 GCA_005882975.1 Bacteroidota bacterium
TTTTCAGTTTTGATCAATGGGGGGTTGAACTTGGAAAACAATTAGCGAATAAAATTTTACCTGAATTGAGAGATGATGAAAGAATTTCATCACACGACTCCTCAACAAATAGCCTGATAAATATTTTTAAGGAAATGAAAAATGATGTGAACTAATTAAAAAGCCCCTTCCTAGAAGGGGCTTTATTTAAATATAAACCAACTTCGGTTTACTTGATCGCTTTCAAATTATAAATTTTGCCTGACGTCTCAACCTTTATGGAGTAAACCCCATGTGCTAATAGTTTATTCGTGGCATTTATTTGCAATGAAGTTTGCGTGTAATTATTATACATAGTTTCATAGACCTTGCTTCCTTTCATATCATAAATCCTTACAGCAACTTTACCATTGGGTGTTTTAGCAAACTGGATGTTTATATTATTGGTTATTGGGTTGCCGGCAAGGTAAACATCTTGTTTGCCCAATGTATTTTTCACCAATACCACATCGCTGTAGTGAAACTTATTATCAATGTCGACTAGCTTCAAACGATAGTAATTGAATTCTACTGCACGTTGCGGATCTAAGAAATTATAACTTCTTGTTGAATTACTGTTACCAGCCCCGGCAACATAACCGATCTTTTTGAAATTAACACCATCAAGTGATTTTTCAATTTCAAATCCTTTACTGTTTTGTTCAAATGCAGTTGACCAGTTCAGTTTAACATTTTCACTTTGTAATTTTCCATTGAAGCTTAGCAGCTCAATTGGTAACACACCTTGCGCAGACGGGATACCTGCACCAAAGCTCGAGAAACCATTACTAAAGGTGTACGATATTGTATAATTCGATCCAAATGTTCCCAATGTAGGCGTTACTACTTGTACAGTTCCTACACCGTCTGGCTCCGGAGTTGCAGGAGTAACATTGCTTATAAGACTTGGTAATTTGATCAACTGGATATTGCCCCAGGATTGACCAGTAGCTGTTTGC
>VBAS01000383.1:1010-2616 GCA_005882975.1 Bacteroidota bacterium
CTGATGATAAGTACAGTGTAATTGTATATTGACCAGATGGATTATTGTTTGTTGGAATCACTCTGAATGCTTTATTCATAAGATAATTTGCAAGATTTGTATTCCAGAATTGTGAAACCCCTGTTCCCGCACGTACTATGTCAATACTTGTACAACCATAATCATGCGAACTCAGGTTTTTAATTCTTGCAATTAATTCACCATCCGCAGCTGAGTATAAATACACATCTGCATTCGGGCCCAGATAAAAAGATCTTGTAGCGTTCAATGCACTTTCTATAGGAGTTTGAGGTACCGCCTGCGTAAATCTGAATTGCGGCCTGCTATCGCTAACACCCCCGCCAGTAAGCGAACAACCTGCGGAAGCTCCACCATTAGTTGCATTGATCGCAGTTGCCTTTGTACCTACGCCAAGAGGTGCTGCAGTTCCCTGTAAAACATCGATCGCCGATGTAGTATTACCATTATCAAAACAGGTCTGAATAAGTATATTACTTGTTCCATCCCATGTAAAAGGAGTTGTGAATGTTATAGTTTGCCAACCCGTAGCAGGCACAGTATAATTATTAGAATACACCTGTGTAAATGTGAATTTAAGTT
The DNA here is from genome assembly GCA_005882975.1 of Bacteroidota bacterium. Lineage (GTDB taxonomy): Bacteria > Bacteroidota > Bacteroidia > Chitinophagales > Chitinophagaceae > VBAS01. The sequence goes on from VBAS01000383.1 coordinate 1,611, forward strand.
TAAAGTGCCTGTATTTGCCATGGATATTGTAAAACCAGTATATGCTGAAGTTGAAGCTTTGGTTATAATATTCCAATCAAGTGCAGTTATCTGCCTGTTCCCAACAAGACCAGCGGCATTCAATTCAGACGCTGTTATAATAAATTGTGCTCTTGCTTTCTTATTTCCACCCTGGAAGGGTGAAGTGGCGCTTGAATTAATATCATAAGTTGCCACAGTATAATTTGTACTTGAAGCGGCTGTTGGCGCCGAGTCGTTATCATTAATTGTGAAAGTAAATGTTTGATTAGATGAACCAGCTTGTGCATTAGTGGTACCGGATATAGAATAATTTAAAGTGAAAACTTGTGCAGGTTCAATTTCGAGATCATCATAGATACGAAGATTGATAGTTTTTGAAGCTGTTAAACCATTTGCAAATACAAATGAGTTGCTGGGTGAAGCAAAATTGCCATTTGTAGTAAAATCATAATCTACACCTTGGGTTGCTGTCGCCCCCAATTGTATTGCAACTGTAACCGTTGCATCTCCTGTTGGGGCATTTGCGATTAGCATGTTAATAGAGTAATCAGTATATGAACGACAACCACTTGTAGAAGTTGTTAACTCAGTAGCAGCGGAAGTTGATGAAGCGAAACTAATATCAGGCGTAGTACTAACAGGAATAAGGGCTGTAAACAATCCACGACCATGGGTTGCCGCTGCTATCGTTCTATCACTTGCCCGATATTGTAACATATCAACCCTTACATTAGCAAGACCAGAATTTGTAGGATCCCAATCGGTAGAACCTCCATTAAGATTATCAGTTGACCACACTCCAACTTCAGTTGCAATTATTGCCCAGTCAGAATTTCTTGGGTCAAACATCGCCCAACGGACAGGCATGTCAGGCAAATTACCTTCAACAGAAGTCCATGAAGTACCGCCATTTGTCGTTTCCCAAATACTATTAACACCATAATTACTATAGGTAACCAAAATATGATTTTCATTTGATGGATCA
>VBAS01000383.1:2687-3209 GCA_005882975.1 Bacteroidota bacterium
TATTAGCGTTGTTTACATAACCGAGGGTGCCATTATCAAAACCAAAATAGACTCGATTTGCAACAGACGGTGAAACGGCAACATGTGTTATCATTGCCGTTACCGGTGAATTTGATAAGGTAACAAGAGAAGCAGTATTGGTTGTTCCCACACCCGTGATTCGTGTGTAGCGATTGTAAACATAATTCATAGATGGACCGGCATCGATATCTTCTGAACTGCAGGCATAAAGAACATTTGCAGTATTGTCATAGTCAGTTGGATTTATAAAATCCCCACTTCCTCCATTTGGATCAGGGTCAGTATACAGAGTACTAAATGATGCTCCACCATTTGTTGAGATATAATAGTTGTTGTACACATAAGAAGTGATCTGGATATTAGGATTGTCCTGGTCAATATGGCAAAAAGCTCCATCACCACCTGTAACTTCTGTTGTATTATTTACACTTGTCGATGTAAATTTTTGAGAGCCGTTATCCTGCGCACCTGCAAGGAAAAAATTTGTTGAAGAAGGATGAA
>VBAS01000383.1:3322-6170 GCA_005882975.1 Bacteroidota bacterium
TGCACATAGGGCAATGCAACCGGTCTCCAATCTGAAACCCGTGTCCAGTTAGTACCGTTATTTGTCGATCTATAAACATCGATACCTCCGATATATAGTGTATTCGCATTATTGGGATCCACTGAAGCAATAAGATCATACCATGCCTGGTCTCTGCTATATGGTCCTCCTCCAGAGTAATTGGGAACTGTTCTGCTCGTCCATGTATTCGTTGAAGCATCATATTGTTTAATGTTACTAACATTCGAGGTTCCATTACCTTCAAATATTCCATACACCACATTTCCATCATTAGGTGCAGTTGCTATTTCAATCCGGTCATAATTGTCACCTGCTGCCGGTATTGCATTAGTAGTGGGATTTGGTGTAATATCTGTCCATGTACCGACATTCCCTGTATTGATACCATTTACAGCAAAAGAAGAACGATAAATTCTGCCTTCTGAAAAATTACCTATGGAAGCATAAATATCGCCGTTAACAGCAAGTTCAAGATCGCAACCCCTGCCGCTAACAAAACCAGCAAGTGGCGCACCCAATACCTGTGTCCACGTTAATCCTCCATCTGTTGATTTTTGAATTCCCCGGGCTTGAGATGCGGTCCTATTTCTAACGCTAGCATATAAATTTCCATTCTGATCAACTAAAAGGTCCTGAACATAGGCAAAATTCAAGGTCGAAGATAATTGTACCCAGTTTGCACCACCATCAGTAGATTTCCAAATACCGAGACCTTCAATTGCATCCGCATTAAACCAACCTTCGCCAGTGCCAAAATACATTGTATTTGGCGACGAAGGACTTTGCGCAAAAGAAGTAATGGCTATATTATCAAAAAGATCGTTTACTTTATTCCATACTGGAGAAGCTGCGGTTATATCATTTGTATACCATAAACCACCACCAACACTTCCAGCCCAAACCTTTTTATAACTATTTGTTGCATCATTCAGGTCGTACCAAACCACACGACTTCTTCCTCCAACATTTGATGGCCCACGTTCTGTCCAGTTGATCCCGGAAACTGCTGTAGCAAGTCTATTGTTACTTAATTGAGAGAGTTTTTGATCCTTGAAATTTTTAGCTTGTATCAGGCGCTGAACAGGAACTGAATTTGTGTTGGGATCTTTGGTTCGTTTGATCTCCTGCTGAATTGCTAAATCAATTCTATCTTTATCTTCTTCTCCCTCCCTTTCTTCATGTTCTTTTTCTTTTTCGTGGTATTTTTTTTCAGAATAATGCTCCCAGGTAAAGTATCCGAATATAGAAAGCAACGCTGCAACCACTACGAGTGTAGATCTTTTTCGCATAGAAAATTGGATTTAGTATAATAAGCCGTTCAAGCTAAATAATAAAAACGGGAACCAAAATGATAAATTGCAATAATTAAAAGGCCCTCAAAATAATTGAGGGCTTTACTAAGTATAATTACTTAAAAAGATTTTACCATTTATCTACATCTTCATGTGTACCATTTTCAGATGGTGCAGGTGCTGGTTCATTGTTAGTCTCCGTTTCTGCTTTTTCAATTTCCGCAGCGGTTACTGTTACTTCAGGATTATCGCTTTCACCATTTTCTGAAGGCACATTATCATGATTGAATGCATCGAAGTCAAAATCGGGCATCAACTCTGTTTTTACATAATCAACAGCTTCACCAAGTGCCTTTATAAACTTATTGAAATCCTCTTTATAAAGGAATATCTTATGGCGATCGTACCCATTATCATTAAACCTTTTACGGCTTTCCGTAATAGTGAGGTAATAATCATTACCGCGGGTTGTTCTTACATCAAAGAAATAAGTTCTGCGTTTACCAGCACGGATACGTTTGCTGTAAATGCTGTCCATTTTGTTTTCGTTGTTATTCTCGTACGCCACAGTTAGTGTTTTACTGATTAATAATCATATTCTTAGGCAGTCACAAATATAATTATGTTTTTGATATAGCCAAATTTGTGTGGATTTTGTTTCCCGTTTGGGGAATTTCTCTTAGCGGGCCTGAGAATCCTGCTGTTGCTGACGATTATAGAGTTCGGTATAGAATCCATTTAGGTTGATCAATTCTTCATGAGTTCCTTTTTCTACTATTTTGCCGTCTTCTATTACTACTATTTTATCAAAATGAAAGAGGGAGAAAATGCGGTGAGTTATTATAATAGCAGTCCTGTTTTCGAGGTATTCATATAAGTTACCAATGATCTCGTTTTCCGTTTTTGTATCAACTGCACTAAGGCAATCATCAAAGATCACTAAACCATGGTCTTTTATCAATGCCCGGGCAATCGATATTCTTTGCTTTTGTCCTCCACTTAAGGTAACACCTCTTTCCCCAATCATTGTTTCATATTTTTCACCAAAGCCCAGGATGTCTTTATGAACGCTTGCCTGCACTGCTGCTTTTTCCACCTGTAGCATGTTACCATCTTTGATTCCAAATGAAATATTGCTGGCAACAGAATCGCTGAAAAGAAATACATCCTGCGGAACATAGGAAATTTGTTCCCGTAGTGATCTGAGTTCTATTTCCCGGATATCTGTTCCTTCCATTTCAATAGTTCCATTTGTGGTATCATACATTCTCAATAACAACTGTGCAACGGTAGATTTACCACTACCCGTTCTTCCAATGATTGCCACCTTCTCGCCTCTTTTTATCGATAAGCTGAAATTCTTTAAGGCCTGAATCCCGGTATGTGAGTAAATGAAATCTACATTGCTAAACTCAATATTTCCTTCTATCTTAATTTTTTTAGCCAATGGCTCATCATGAATAACTGGCTTGGTATCCAAAAATTCATTTAGTCTTTTTTGTGAAGCGGCGGCCCTTTGTATCATGCTCGCTGTC
>VBAS01000292.1:0-390 GCA_005882975.1 Bacteroidota bacterium
TCATTTAACCTTCTGATCAACTTAAGATCGCCGATGGAAATTTGTTTATCATAGTCATCGATGCCTGTTTTGTAAATACCAACTATCCTGATCTTTTCACCTCGCAGTGACCGGTCTGGGCGTATAAAATATATTCTTATACTATCATTCACTTTAACCTGCAGTTGTTTTGCAGTATAAGCTGAAACAATGATCTCACGGGCATAACTGCTATCCTTAAAATTTATCCAACGACCTTCTTTTAAAAAAGGTTTTAGCAGAGCAACATCGAATTCTTTATTAAGACCTTTTAGTAAAACACCTTCCATTGCATCGCCTCCTTTCAGCATTGCATACCGGGTAGCGTAAGGATGCATGTTCCTCGCACGGCTGTCCTTTTTAATTGCTGCT
>VBAS01000292.1:424-12543 GCA_005882975.1 Bacteroidota bacterium
GTCACAGGGCCGCTCAATGCTTGTTTGTACTGAACCCTGATATGCCCTGAAAAACTAAATACTTTATTACTGACTGTTTCCTGGAAACCGTTTACAAGAGCAAGAGTTACGATCATTACGGCCACACTGACGATTGTGGCACCTACAGAAAGACGGATGATGAACCGTGAAAAAGAATTTTGACGGTTAAATGCTATTCTATTTGCTATAAAGCCTGCAACGTCCACGGTCTTAATTTTGTCTGTCAAATGTAACCGTAGAAAAAGATTTATCCTCTTTTTCCTCATTATTTAATGTGAGTTTGTTATTTTAAATTTTGGACAATGAAATTCGTTATAAAGCTTTCTTCGGCACATTCAGTTTTGCTTGAAAATTTTATGACCCATTTCACAATATTGTATACGATTTCTGGTTTATTTGTTTAACCCAATGAAGCGATCTCTTTTATTTTTCTTTTTAACAATAACACTGGCTGCCAATAGCCAGTTACCTGACCATGTCTATAAATCAAATATTCGGTCGATCAGGTTGCATAAAGCCGGTGATCCATACAGTTATCCAATTCTCAGGTTAAATAGTGTTGATGATCTTGATCTGTATTTTGATGATCTTGATGGGGATATAAAATATTATTACTATACTTTCCACCTTTGCAATGCTGATTGGTCACCCAACACTGAACTTCGCCCTTTTGATTATCTAAAGGGGTTTCTGTCAAACAGGATCTCCACTTACCGGAATTCATCGATCGCTTTTGTAAAATATACCAACTATTATGTAAGACTACCCGACAGAAATTGTTCACCTACAAAGTCAGGTAACTATTTACTAAAGGTTTTTTTGGATAGCGATACTTCAAAAATTGTTTTTACAAAGAGACTACTTGTCCTGGATGTAAGATCGTCGATAACAGGATCAGTGATGCAGCCATACAGTGGAACGCTTTTCAGAACTCATCAGAAACTCCAGGTTGGTGTTAATCTCAATCCGGAATTAAATGTATTCAACCAACAGGATGTAAAGGTTGTACTGTTACAAAATTATGCATGGCCAACAGCAGTTTACCTGGAAAGACCAACCATTTTTCGTGGAAATTATTTTGAATATACCGATGAAAGAACCAATTCATTTCCTGCAGGCAAAGAGTGGCGATGGATCGACCTTCGTAGTATTCGGTTGATGAGTGATCGAATGCAACGCATCGACAAACAGCCTACACGAACCGATGTTTATATAAAACCGGATAATGAAAGAAAGCAACAGATCTATTATTATTACCGTGACATGAATGGTTTTTACTCTATTGAAACAACGGATAATGTAAATCCTTTTTGGCAATCAGATTATGTGTACACACATTTCACTTTTTTTCCGCCCGGAAACCAGCAATATCCCGAACGTGATATTTATTTGTATGGTGAGTTTACCAATTATGCTACCGATGAAAACTCCAGGATGGACTTTAATGTCGAGAAGGGAGCTTATGAGAAAACGCTTTTGTTGAAGCAAGGAGTTTATGATTATTCATACGTTACAGTTCCAGTTAAGAGATCTGACGAGCCGCCTAGTTTTGATAATACAGAGGGAAATTATCCAAGCACCGAGAACGTATATTTAGTATTGGTTTATTATCGGCCTTTCGGCGGAAGGTCTGATGAATTGATCGGGTTCGCAAAGCTCAATTCATTGCTTGCAAGACCATAGTTTTTATTAAACCGGCTTTATCGCTTCGATTAAAAGTCCCTTGCAAGTTTATCCTGAGCTTGTCGAAGGACTCCATTCAACAGCAGTAATTCTATTCAAGCTATTAATAAGACCAATATTTAGAAATGTTACTTTCGACTCCCGACTATGGACTACATCTTTTTTGCGTCTTCCAAAAACTTAGCAAGACCAATATCTGTAAGCGGATGTTTTAATAAGCCAAGAATAGAATCAAGAGGACAGGTGCAAACATCAGCGCCGGCTTGTGCACACTGAACAATATGATTTGGACTGCGGATAGAAGCAGCCAACACTTCTGTTTTGTAACCTTGTATTGAGTAGATCTGGACAATTTGTTCGATCAGTTGAACACCATCCCAACCACTATCATCAATACGACCAATAAAGGGGGAGATATAAGCAGCACCTGCTTTGGCTGCAAGAATTGCTTGCCCCGCAGAAAAGCAAAGTGTACAATTTGTACGGATACCATTGTCAGTAAACCATTTGATCGCTTTTACGCCATCTTTTATCATCGGCACTTTTACAACAAACTTCTTCAACGATGCCTTTAAAATCAGTAGAAATAACTTCAGCACTGATATCCCCATTCACCATTTCACAAATGGTCCTATAATGTGCCATCACTGCATCAGTACCTTTTATTCCTTCTTTCGCCATCAATGAAGGGTTGGTAGTCACACCGTCAAGGATCCCTAATTCATTTGCTTCTTTAATTTGTGCAAGGTTGGCTGTGTCAATAAAAAATTTCATGTAGTAAGTTTATTTAACAAGCCCCTTCAGGGGTTGGGGTAAATAAAAAAAATGGCAGGCTCCTCACATCGCACCGCTACAACCACTTATCCTTGCTGCCTTCCGGCCCTGGGGAGGTTCAGCAGGAGCTGGTCGTGTAAGACCTGCCGCCGCAAAGATAGGGGGATGAGGGCAGTAGTAAGAATGGAATTTGAGTTGTTAAAAATTAATTTCCGTTTTTTGATTTGTTATTCTTTTGCGATCTGTTTTTTAAAACTTCTTCATTTGTAGGTAGCATTTCATCATCAGGTTTTTTCTTGATCCAGATCGTTGTTTCTTTCCACAATTTTGGATCGGAGTTTAAAACAACTTTTATAGTAAGTTTTTCAACGCTTGGATTTGCAGGAAGAACTAATTCGGTGCCTTCAAATACACCATAGCTTGTAGTAAATGTGAGCTCTTTTGCTGTTAATGGTTTCCATTTACCCTCCGAAGTTTTGCCATCAACATTGATATAATTGTGAGTGCCTTTTTTCAGACTGTCAGTATATAGATGAAAGTAGATGCTGTCTATTTTCTGCGCATTGCTAAAAAATGCACCAGAAAGGAGTATCAAAAGAAAGAGAAATCGTTTCATTGTTTTATTAAGTCGCAAAATTGATGCAAAGAGTTGGAAGCCGTTGTTAAAATTTTAGTTAGAATTTATCTTTCTCCATTCACCCGGTGACAATCGTTTTACTTTCTTAAATATCCGGTTAAAATTGGAAAGGTTCATAAAACCACAATCGTAACAGATCCCGGCAATGGTTTTATCTTCTGTCAGCAATCGGCAGGCATGATTGATCCGTATCTCATTCAAAAAATTGATATAAGTTTTCCGTGTTCTTGTTTTAAAATATTTGCAAAATGCTTCGGGTGTAAGATTGGCCAGGCTGGAAACTTCTTTTAATGTGATTGGCCGCTGAAACTCTTTAAATGTAAACTCGATCACTTTATTTAATCGGTTGCCATCATAAGATTTAATGTTTCGCTGAAAAGCTTGCCTGGCCAAGGGCTGCATTTCTTTACGGTTGGCAAGCACTTTTAATATTCCAAGAAAAATGATCAGTCGGTCAATTCCTTTGGCACTTGTAATTGTCAATAATTTTTCTGCCAGTAATTTTTTCTTTCTTCCTGTTATTCTAAAACCACCTGAACTGTTCTTTAAGAATTGCTGCAATGGTTTCATTTCCTCCAGCATCCAGAAATTTTCTCCAAAAGTCGTTTCATCAAAAAAGATCGTGATCGCAATTGCTTTTGATCTTTTTCTGAAAAATTTCTCATCATTTCTAAAAACGTGAGCCTGGTTACCACCGATCACAAACACATCACCCGTATGAAATGGACCAACATAATCACCGGCTATTAACGTTCCATTACTTTCTTTGATCAGTGTCAGTTGAATTTCCGGATGCTGATGAAGATGATTGTAAAGATGTGGCACATCATCTACCTGTACACGAAATGCTTCTTCTGTGCCTTTAGGTATTTGGAACGGGACGACTTTCATTGTACTAAATTAGTTTAAAAACAGCCGCAATGTTTATAAACTGGCTAAAATAGTATCAGGTTGGATTAAAAGATGAGCGGTGTTTTTTGTGTGTCATCAGTAGATTTGTACAAAACAAAATAATATGTCATTTGAATGGAAAGGAGTTTTTCCTGCACTACTCACACCTTTTAAGAAAGACGAAACACTGGATCTTGATATGTTTGAAAAAAATCTTGCTGCCCAGGTTGCGGCAGGTATTCATGGAATTATTATCGGTGGTTCGCTGGGAGAAGCCAGTACGATAACAGAAAAAGAAAAAGAAGAACTGACTGAATTTTCAGTTGAATATCTTAATGAAGATATCCCGGTGATCGTGAATATTGCTGAAGCCACAACTGCCGATGCAGTTAAACAAGCAGCAAATGCTAAAAAATGGGGTGCCGATGGAATAATGTTATTACCACCCATGCGCTATAAAACTGATGATAGGGAAACGATCACATATTTTAAAGCTGTGGCCCGGTCAACTGATCTTCCGACCATGATCTATAATAACCCACCTGATTATAAAATTGATACAAGACCAGATATGTTTGATGAATTGATCGAATGTGAAAATATTACTGCATTAAAAGAAAGTTCCCGTGATGTTACAAATTTGACAAGGATGAAGAACAGGTTTGGCGATAGATTTAAAGTACTTTGCGGTGTAGACACACTGGCAATGGAAGAGCTTTGTCTTGGTGCCGATGGATGGGTGGCAGGATTAGTAGATGCTTTCCCAAAAGAAACAACAACGATCTATAATTTGGTCAAGGCTGGTAAGATAGAAGAGGCAACGAGAATTTATCGCTGGTTCATGCCATTGTTGGAACTGGATATTCATTCAAAATTGGTTCAGTATATAAAGCTAGCGGCAAAACAAACCGGGATCGGAAGCGAATATGTAAGAGCTCCGCGATTAACTTTGGCAGGAGAGGAAAGGGAACGCATATTGAAGATCATCAATGATGCGATAAGTATTAGGCCTATATTATAATTTCAATGGTTAAAAGAATTGCAATAGCATTTTTTCTTTTTAGTATAGTAATTTCTGTTTTTGCGCAGGAGCAATGGAAACACGGACGATTGCAAGCGACAAAAGATGGTCATTATCTGCAATACAATGATGGTACTCCTTTTTTCTGGTTGGGTGATACAGGCTGGGAATTGTTTCATCGTTTGAAAAAAGAGGAGATCGAAAAATATTTAGAGAACAGGAAACAAAAAGGATTTAACGTAATACAATCCGTTATTCTTGCTGAGTTTGATGGATTAAAAAAGCCAAATCAGTATGGCGAGGTTCCTTTGATCGATCTTGATCCAACAAAACCCAATGAAAAATATTTTGAGCTTGTTGATTGGACAGTTAAGGAAGCAATGAAAAGAAATATGTTCATGGGTTTGTTGCCGACATGGGGCGATAAGGTAATTAAAATGTGGGGGCAGGGACCAATAATTTTTACCGAAAACAATGCCTACATCTATGGTAAATGGCTAGGTAATCGATATAAAGATTTTCCAAACATTATTTGGATATTGGGTGGTGATCGTCCACCGGTAAATGATTCAAGCGATAAAAAAAACTTATGGCGGTCAATGGCCAAAGGAATTTTAGAAGGAACAAATAAAAAGGCAATTATTACTTATCATCCTTCTGGTGAGTCAAGCTCTACGAAATTCTGGCCCAATGAATCATGGCTTAATATTCAAATGCTCCAATCCGGTCATGCAAAAAAAGATAACCCTGTTTGGGAATGGATAAAACGTGACAGGGAGGTCACTCCTGTAAAGCCTGTTCTCGACGGTGAACCTAATTATGAAGATCATCCAATAAACTGGGATAAAAAGAACGGCTACTTCAGAGATTATGATGTAAGAAGACAAACTTATCGTTCAGTTTTCTCGGGTGCTTGCGGAGTTACATATGGTAACCAGGCTATGTGGCAATTTTATAGCGAAAGAGAAGAACCAGTTGCATTTCCCGAACGTTCATGGATCGAGACATTGGATCGTCCCGGTGCATTCCAGGTTGGCTATTTAAAAAAATTAATTGAATCAAGATCAGTTATTGATAGAATTCCCGATCAATCAATCATTGTTGGAGGACAAGGAGAGAAAATGGAATATGCCACTGCATTTCGGGGGAATAAATATTGTATGATCTATTTTCCCACAAGCAAAGGTCTTACTTTGAATCTTTCTTTTTTATCTGGATCACAAATACGTACCTGGTGGTTTTATCCCGGCAAAGGAGAAGCTGGTGCGCCAGTCGTGATGCAAAAGATCTCAACAATGAACTTTACTCCTCCATCAACAGGAAACGATAGTGATTGGGTATTGATAATTGATGATGCAGATACAAAATTTTCTCAACCAGGAAAATAAAATACTATGTTTAAGGACGCGACAATAAATGAGATCAATGAAGTGATGCAACAGTCATGGACTGCATTTCATATTTACAGGAAAATGAGTTTGAAACAAAGGGCAGATTTCATGCGGGCAATAGCAATTGAATTGGAAGCATGCGGTGATGAGTTGATACAAACCGCTATGAGAGAAACAAATCTTCCAGAAGCAAGAATGAGAAATGAAAGAGGCAGAACAATTTTTCAATTGAATTCCTATGCTGATGCATGTGAAAAAGGAGAGTGGTTAGAAGCAAGAATTGATACAGCAATTCCTGATAAAAATCCACCGAAGCCTGATATAAGGAAAATGTTAGTGCCACTCGGACCAGTTGTTGTTTTTGGCTCCTCCAATTTTCCTTTTGCTTATTCTACTGCAGGTGGAGATACGGCTTGTGCATTTGCTGCAGGTTGTCCTGTTATCATTAAAGCACATCCTGCACATCCGCAAACATCCGAAACAGTTGGTAACGCAATTTTAAAGGCAGCAGATAATTGCAAAATGCCAAAAGGGATTTTTGCTCATGTTCATGGTGCATCTTTTGAAGTTGGTAAATCGTTGGTGATGCATCCACTGACAAAAGCTGTTGGCTTTACCGGGTCGTTTATTGGCGGTAAACAATTATTCGACTGGGCCAATCAACGCAAAGAACCTATTCCTGTTTTTTCAGAAATGGGTAGTATCAATCCTGTTTTTCTTTTACCGGAAAAATTAAAACAGTCTCCTGCTGATATTGCAAAAATGTATGCTGGTTCAATTACATTGGGTGTTGGACAATTTTGTACTAACCCGGGATTACTTATTAGTGTTGATAGTGATGAGTTGAAAACTTTTGTTCATGAGTTAGGAAATGTAATTCAGCAGACGGCTACGGGTTTAATGTTGCATCCCGGGATTGCAAAAGCATATAAAGAGAAAAGAGGGAATGCTTTAATACAGAAAGATGTGCAGCTTGTTGCCGAATCTCAAACCCAGGTAAAAGAGAATGAAGGAGTGCCAACAATAGCAACTGCATCGGGCCAGGCATTTTTGAATAACCCCGTTCTTCACCAGGAAGTATTCGGCCCCTATTCTTTGGTCATTCGTTGTAAAGACATGAATGAAATGACTGAAGTGGCAAAACATCTCGAAGGACAACTGACTTGCACATTAATGGCGACAGAGGATGATATAAAAAATAATGATGAGTTAGTGGAAGCAGTAAAAAACATTTGCGGTCGTTTTATTTTAAATGGAGTACCAACCGGTGTTGAAGTTTGTTTGAGTATGCATCATGGTGGACCTTTTCCTGCAACAACTGATTCAAGATTTACTTCAGTAGGAGCAGATGGAATAAAAAGGTTTGCAAGACCAATTGCATTTCAAAACTGGCCAAATGATTTATTGCCGGATGAGTTAAAGGATGAAAATCCTTTAAAGATTTGGAGAACGGTGAATAATGAAATGAATCACGATTAGCACGATTTAAATGGATTAAGAGGAAATGATGACAAAACCAATTACAAAAAAATATCCCAATTCAGATTTAAAAAGATTCGGTGGTTGGACCTTTCACTGCATAGATGCACACACTTGTGGTAATCCGGTTCGTCTTGTTGCCGAAGGCGGTCCTGAACTTGAAGGGAAGAACATGAGCGAAAAACGTCAGCATTTTTTAAGAGAATATGATTGGATAAGAAAGGGTTTGATGTTTGAGCCTCGCGGGCATGATATGATGAGCGGAAGTATTTTGTATCCGCCGCATGATCCGCAAAATGATCTTGCAGTTTTGTTTATTGAAACGAGTGGTTGTCTTCCAATGTGCGGTCATGGAACGATCGGCACAATTACAATTGCAATTGAAGAAGGACTGGTCACACCAAAGACACCAGGTAAAATTAGAATGGAAGCACCGGCAGGATTGGTTGAGATCGAATATAAAACAGACGATGACCGACAGTCAACGGACCACAGTAAAAGAACTAAGATTTCAAGTGTAAAGTTGACCAATGTTCCCGCTTATTTAGATAAAGAAGGTATCACGGCTGAATGTCCTGAACTTGGAGAATTAGTAATTGACGTTTCTTATGGAGGAAATTTTTATGCTATAGTTGACGTTCAAAAAAATTTTAAAGGATTGGAACACTACCCCGCAGACAAATTAATTGCATGGGCAAGAGAGTTAAGAAAAAATATAAATAAGATATATGAATTTGTTCATCCTGAAGATCCGACGATCAATGGGTGTTCCCACATTCTCTGGGCTGGCGCAGTAATTGATAAAACATCAACTGCTCGCAATGCAGTATTTTACGGAGATAAAGCAATTGATCGGAGTCCATGTGGTACAGGCACAAGTGCAAGAATGGCGCAGTGGTATGCAACAGGAAAATTAAAAAAAGGAGATGTATTTATTCATGAAAGCATAATTGGCAGTAAATTCAACGGCACAATTGAAGAAGAACTAACGGTGAAAGGTAAGCCTGCCATAAAACCGGGTATTGAAGGGTGGGCAAAGATCTATGGATATAATACAATTTCTATCGATAAAGATGATGATCCTTATGCTTATGGGTTTCAGGTAGTGTAATGACAGGCCCTCTAAATTTCCCAGAAGAGGAGACTTCTCAAACGCTAGGTCAACTAATACGACCAGGTTGAAATGGTGCAGGATGAGGTTAAAAGATGATAAATGAACAGAACGTTGAAGAGTGCGACGCAACAAAAGTTTAATAGTAATTCAAAAGCTGGCTACATGAAAAAAATAAAATTCATTTTGATCGCAGTTTTGTTTTCTGTAAAGAGCTTCTCGCAAGCATCATTACAAAAAATTGAGCCGGTAAGTTTCGCAGATGTAAATATCACTGATGAATTCTGGAAGCCAAAGATCGATAAAGTAGCCACAAAAACTTTATCAGCATGTATCTATCAAACAGAAGTAGCAACACCACGAATTAAAAATTTTGAAAAAGTTGCAAGAAAAAAAGGTGAACCTCATGAAGGGATTTTTTATGATGACAGCGATGTGTTCAAGGCTTTGGAGGCGATGGCTTATTCATTAAAGACACATCCGAGTGCGGAAATGGAAAAGAAATGCGATGAATGGATCGATAAAATTGCGGCGGCGCAACAACCCGATGGATATTTGAATACATGGTACACATTAAAAGGTTTGCAGGATAAGTACACTGACATGAGTATGCATGAAGATTATAATGCAGGCCACATGATCGAAGCAGGGGTTGCTTATTTTAATGCAACCGGAAAAAGAAAATTACTTGATGTATGTATCAAATGGGCCAATCAGTTTGATGCGTTGTTTGGCCCCGGCAAAAGGGATTGGGTAACTGGTCACCAGGAATTGGAATTAGCATTGGTAAAATTGTATAAGGTAACTAAGAATGAAAAATATTTGAAACTTGCCGATTGGTTGTTAAGTGAACGTGGAAAGAAGTTGGCAAAAGGCTATACATGGACAGATTGGAAAGACACCGCTTATGCACAGGATGTATTGCCTGTAAAACAACAAACTCAAATTACAGGACATGCAGTTCGTGCAATGTATATGTACACTGGTGCTGCTGATGTAGCTGCGCAAACAGGCGATGTTGATTATATGAAAGCAATGCGAAATGTTTGGGAAGATGTGGTATACCGGAATATGTATATCACAGGTGGTATTGGTTCTGCGGGCAGCAATGAAGGTTTTTCCAACGATTATGATCTGCCGAATGAACAGGCTTATTGTGAGACCTGTGCTAGTGTTGGAATGGTTTTCTGGAATCAGCGGATGAACTCATTAACAGGGAATGCAGAATATATCGATGTACTTGAAAGAAGTTTATATAATGGAGCATTGGATGGTTTAAGTTTAAGTGGTGATCGTTTTTTTTATGGTAACCCCTTAGCAAGTCGCGGTCAGCACCAGCGAAGAGAATGGTTTGGTACAGCCTGCTGCCCCGCTAACATTGCAAGGTTAGTTGCTTCCCTGGGAAATTATATTTATGCAAAGAGTGACGATGCGATCTATGTGAACTTGTTTGTCGGAAGTAATACAACAATTCCGCTGAAGAGTGGAAATATAGCAGTGAAGATGGAAACAAATTATCCGTGGGATGGGAAAATAAAGCTGATGATCGGTCCGGCAAAAAATTCAAAATTCAGTTTATATCTCCGTGTTCCCGGCTGGGCGCAGGGACAAACGTCTACCAAAGACCTTTATGATCTTGCTGATTTTGGCTCTGCAATCATCTATTTAAAAGTAAATGGTAAAAAAGCACCAGTAAGAATGGAAAATGGCTACATGATCATTGATCGTGAGTGGAAAAAAGGTGACATTGTAGTGTATGAATTGCCAATGCAAACAAATAAAGTAATTGCAAGAGAAGAGTTGAAACAGGACAAAGGCCGCATTGCTATTCAACGCGGGCCTGTTGTATATTGCATCGAAGGTGCAGACAATAATGGCAAAGCATGGAATGTGATCGTTCCTGAGAACACAAAGTTTGAAACGATCGATTACAAAGTGTTAGATGAATTGGTAAAAGCATTAACTGCTGAGGTACCGGTTGTAACAGTTGGTGATGACGGCCTATCATTAAAAACAGAAAAGAAAAAGATTATTGCTATACCATATTATACATGGGCAAACAGGGGCAAGAATGAAATGCAGGTTTGGTTGCCGACAAAAATTACTGATGTAAAGTTGAATTACTAATAACCGAAATCCCTAAAGGGGCTTAAAGAAAAAATTATGAGAAAGACATTACTGGTCTGTTTGCCGATTGTTTTATTATTAAGTTGCAAGCTTATGAAGAAGGAAGAAGCAAAAGAAAATGTAAAATCAATGACAGAAAAAACTTTATACGGCATGATTGGCGCCGACAGTGTATTTCAATATACACTGACCAATAAGAACGGAATGGTTGTAAAGATCCTGAACTATGGAGGAACTGTGACAGATATCATTACTGCCGATAAGAATGGCAAAATGGGCGATGTGGTGCTGGGTTATGATTCATTGAGCGGTTATCGACAAACTGGTAATCCTTATTTTGGTTGTTTGGTTGGCCGCTATGGAAATCGGATAGCAAATGCAAAATTTACGCTGGATGGGAAAGAATATACTCTTGCCGTGAATAACGCCCCAAATACTTTGCATGGTGGCCTGAAAGGTTTTGATAAAGTAATATGGACTGTCAAATCCTTTGATGATTCAAATTTGTCGCTTTCTTATTTAAGTAAAGATGGGGAAGAAGGATATCCCGGTAATCTTTCCGTTGATGTGATTTATTCTTTGGGTGATGATAATGGTTTAAAGATCGATTACACTGCGGTTACGGATAAAGCCACGCCATTGAATCTTACCAATCATTGTTATTTTAATTTATCCGCAGGTGCTGATTCAACCATACTCAATCATGAACTGATGTTGAAAGCTGATAAATACACACCTGTAAATGAGACATTGATCCCAATAGGAAGAATTGATGATGTAAAGGGAACGCCAATGGATTTTACCACTTCAAAAACGATTGGTAGAGATATTGCACAGGTTGCCGGTGGTTATGATCATAACTGGGTAGTAAATAGATCTGGTAATGATCTTGAAATGATCGCTTCAGTTTATCATGCTGGATCTGGAAGATATATGGAAGTGTTCACTACACAACCGGGCATACAATTTTATACAGGTAATTTT
>VBAS01000353.1:0-2732 GCA_005882975.1 Bacteroidota bacterium
CTCTTTTCTTCTCCGGAATATCTTTCCGGCCGAACCGTTAATGACACCACTTCCACCCACATGAGCAAAAACAAAAGCCTCCACTCTTATATAATCAAGTCCTGCTTCAGCGGCAATTTCCAAAGATTCAATGTTTGCAGCTTCCAGCATTTGAATTCCTATCGGGCCATTAAATCTTTTTCTTGCTTTCTTGCAAATCTTGGTCATTAAGGCAATCGCTTTTTTATCTAATGGAGGTTGAATATATGGCAGGTCACCATCGTTCTCGAAAATAATACTGTCCACTCCTGCCTTTTTATAGATATCAAGATCAGTCAACGCCTGCTCTATTACTCTTTGCTCATCGCCATCATATAAGGGTGACCCAGGAAGTGGTAACACAGCGATCATCGCTGCCAAAAATTTAGAAGGAAGAACTCTTGCACTTTTCATTTATGATTTTTTAAGGTGCAGTACTTTCTATTTTTTTAATTTGCTTTCTTCATCAGCAAGGTAATGAAGATATAAGCAATATATCAATTGCCCTTTTCGCATACTGGAAACTCTGAAGAACTCATTGGCAGCATGCCATTTTTCATCACTCAATTCAAAGCCTAACGGGTAGGCATATAACCCTAAAACTTCTTTTACTGATAACATTGCTCCTACGCTGCCACCACTCGCATATTGAAAGGGTTGCTTGCCATAAATTTCTGACAGCACCTCGGAGATATAACGATATTCTTTTGTATCAGCTGGCAATACCATTGGTCTTGCATAGCCGTTCGAATACTTATAGGTGACCTTAGCCCCAGCGGGGCAATTTTTGTTGATATGTTTTACAACGAGATCAATTATCTCTTTACCATCCTGGTTGTTGACCAACCTGCAGGTAATTCTTGCCATAGCATTACCGGGAATAATATTTGAATGTCCTTCTGGCGCCGTATAACCACTTTGCATACCCACTATTTCAAGCGTTGGCCGATACCATACTCTTTCAAGTGGTGAATAAGCAGGATCACCAACTTCGGCCGTAGTGCCTAATATTTTCATATCCGTCGCCGGATCATAAGGAATTTTTTTTATCATTTCTTTTTGCTGCGCACTAATGGGAATTACTTTATCATAAAATCCTTCTACCGCTACATTGCCTGCTTTATCATAAAAAGAACTTATTATCTGTGCCAGGATCAAAGCCGAATTAGGCGTCTTGCCTCCAAACTCTCCTGAATGTGCATCTGTATTTGCTGTCTTTACTAAAAATTCCAATGTTACAGAGCCTCTTAAACTTACGGTGATCGCAGGAGTGTTTTCATCATACTGACCATCATCCGCATTCAATGCAAAATCTGCTTTCAGCAGGTCCTTGTTTTTTTCAAGAAAATTTTTAAAGTAAGGACTTCCCACTTCTTCATTGCCTTCGAACATGAATTTTACATTCACCGGTAATTTACCATCATTGTGCAACATAGTTTCCATGGCCCAGATAGTTGTCATTATACCGCCTTTATCATCGCTGGCACCACGACCAAATATTTTCCCATCTTTTAATACCGGGGAAAAAGGTGGCGTGTCCCATTCAGATTCTGTTACGGGTTGCACATCATAATGGCCATAAATTATAACAGTTGGTTTTCCCGGGGCTTTGTCCCAACTTCCATACACAACCGGGTTTCCCTCTGTTGGTATCAGCTGAGCGGTTGTTATTCCAATTGCTTTCAGCTTATTCACGATCCATGTTGCCGTTCTTGCTGCATCAGGCTTGTATGATGGAATGGAAGATATACTTGGAATAGACACCAGCTCAATAAATTCTTTCTGGTGTGCATCCATGTGTTCATCAATATATTTTTCATACGATGCAAGTGATGGATTTGCTTTCTGCTTGTTTGCATTTGTATTCTGAGCTGTCGAATTTTTATTTGCCAATAGAATCAGGCTAACAAACATTGCCAATGCTATCGATCTTGAAATTGTCATTTTGAATTTGTTTTTTTTATTTATTTGTTATCGGTTTTACTTCAGTGAGGATAATTTTTATTTCTGTCGTGCCGATGTTTTCCACGTAATGTTTACCTACATGATCCATCCATGATGCGGTGCCGGCTTTTTCATCAAAAATTAAAGTATCCCCATTCTCAAGATTGACTTTTAATTTCCCTCCAGTGACAATATAGGATGATTTGGGAGGATGGGTGTGAGTTTGATCTTTTGTTCCGGGCTTTAACGTGTATTCTAATACCCTTACGTGGTCATTTTCTAATAACAGTTTGAAATTTTCCGGTGAGGCTTTCAGAGCATCGATATCAGAATTATCAGCAGCTGCACTTATTTGTTTCTTCGCATTTTGATCACAAGCAGACAGCAAAGAGCAAAGCAGAGTGATAGCAATAAGATATTTCATTTTTATATTTTTAACTAAGAGGTGGATAACAAACACCGTCAACTCTATATTGCCACATCTTAAAACTACCTTATTGCATCAATCCATCCAAATCACGAAAATTTCATATCCATATCATGATAGCATTTTTTGTTTGAATTAAGATCGACATGTCGCAATTGTTTATTTTGTTTATCTTCAGCAAACCATCAATTAACTACAAGCTATGCAGAAAGTTTACCGCAACACATCCATCCTCATCATTTTAATTATGATCGGAATTCAATGGGGATTTTATGAATCTTACACCAGCGAATTCCCAAATTTCAAAGACAAGACTCCTACCATTCACATTCACGGCATCTTT
>VBAS01000353.1:2801-3287 GCA_005882975.1 Bacteroidota bacterium
CACAGGACCATTGGCAAAGTATCGTGGGTATTGGGGCCACTTATCATCGTATCCATGTTTATGGTTGGCAGAGGATCATATGGAAGGTCACTTGGGATTTATCCTGAGAAGGAAATGTTAGGCCAGATGGTCCTTGACATCAGGGGTTATATTTCATTCGCCATTTTTTGGGCATTGGCTATGTACTTCAGAAAAAATTCGGCTTCACACATGCGGTATATGATCGCTACCGGTCTATTAGCTATAGGGCCCGGAGTAGGCCGTGGACTCATACACAGTTTTGGTGTTGAGTTTGGAAATGCACTTACAATCACTGATTCCATCAGCCTTGCCATAGCAGCTTTCTTACTGGGCTATGATATTTACAGGAAGAAAAACTACAAGCCATTCCTGGTAGTGTTTATAGTCTTTTTGATTGGAGCATTGTTATGGCAGATAAGAGATACTGCGGCGTGGCAATCATTTGCGAGAAGTTATGCAGCTTTG
>VBAS01000353.1:3322-5833 GCA_005882975.1 Bacteroidota bacterium
CTGTATTGCTACTATTAAGCTTTTGTTGCGACGCACTCTTGTGCGGTTGGTAATTCTATTTTGCTATGATTGCAAGTAATACTTTTACTTTTTCTGAAATTGTTCGAAAGTAATCAGCATCTTTTTCTATTTCAGTAAAATGTTTTCCAACCCCGTCGCACTAATATCTAATAAGTCAGTAAACTATTCCTTCTTCAAGATCTCCATTAGCTTATAATTCAAATAAAGTTTTTCTTTTCCCACCACTACACTTTTCAGAAAGCCTTTTTCTTCAAGGCTCATTAAATAGTTTCCTGATGTTTTCACATTTCCAATGCCGGCAGCAGCAATATTATTTCTTTTTGTATAGGGCAGGCGAAACAATTCTTCTACCAAATCTCTTGAATAAACTCTGGGTAATTGTTTCTGAATATCTTTTGCCATTGAGTCCATCAACTTTTCAATTTTAGCAATTCGTTGTTTTCCCGCTTCAGAACTTATTTCGATCATGTCCAGCATATACAATATCCAGCTTTGCCACTCTCCTTTTTCTGTTACATTCCTCAGCCTGGTATAATAATCATTTCTGTTTTTAAGTATATAGTTACTTAAATACAATGCAGGTATATCCATTAACCCGGATAGTTTTAAATAAAGAAGTAATATAATTCTTCCGGTTCTTCCGTTTCCGTCAAAGAATGGATGGATCGCTTCAAACTGGTAATGGATCAATGCCAGTTTTACCAGCGGGTCAATGTCATCATCTGTGTTAATAAATACTTCCAGTGCCTTCAATTTATCCCTGATA
Source organism: Bacteroidota bacterium (assembly GCA_005882975.1). Taxonomy (GTDB): domain Bacteria; phylum Bacteroidota; class Bacteroidia; order Chitinophagales; family Chitinophagaceae; genus VBAS01. Next base: position 4,110 of record VBAS01000353.1, read on the forward strand.
ATTTTTTCTCCTTCGGGAGGCGTGTAAACTACTTTACCTGTGGAGGGATTTTTTAATTGTGTGCCCAGCAAATTTCGTATACCTGAGTCATTCTCTTTTATTATTCGCATAATGGCAATAAAAAGATTAGTAGTGAGAACAGGTTTCTTTTCTATTTGCTTTACTCCATGCCATAAAGCATCTTTATAATGAATTACTTCTTTGGTAGCCGCATTTTCTGCTTTCTTGTCAGTGATACTTGCCTGGAATAATTCATCCTGCGTTGTAATAATATTTTCAATTGCAGAACTAGCTTGTGCTTCCTGCAGGTGAATAGTGTCAATGAATAGCATAGGGTTCGGCAGGTTCTTGATAGCGCCCTTTAATTCTGACAAAGCCCTGCTTGCCGATATTATTTTCTTAAGAATTGTCTTTGTTTCTATCTCCCCTCCGGGTGGTAAGTCGGGTAAAGTATTATATGCCTTAAGAGGATCGTATTTCATTTTTGGTTTTTTGAACGAGGCCGTTGTTTACTCTCGTTTTTAAAACGAAGGTAAAAATAGGTGAAATTTGCCCTCGTTCAAAAAAGAGGGGCGTTTGGCACCCTCATTTTTGAAGTTATTTGGACCCTCTCGAATAAAAAACTCTACAGACAATCAGCGGCTTCTTTTTGGCAATGGATTGTTTAAATTTACTAATGAAACAACCTTAACCAAACCGCATGCGACTAACTCCTTATTACAAATTATCAATCCTTCTTTTGCTTACAACGATATCGTTTGCATCAAATGGTAAACCCAATAAAAAGCTGCGGATCGAAATAAATAAGAATGTCGAGCTTCTTGGAATAGGCTACTTTATTGGATACGAGGGAGTGGACATAGAAACCAAGACGGTTGAAATTAATGGAAAGAAAATACCAAAAAAGGATTGGCATAATTACGGGTACTGGATCTTTCAGAAATACAAATCTTTTGGCACAAGTGAGAACCTGGGAAAAAGTTTTGCAGTGGCTGACCATTTATGGCTCGACTACCTGATCAGCCTGCTGCTCCAGGTTGATGATTTCCCCCATGCTAAACTAAAAGAGTCGATCGATCAATCTTACTATATCAATTTCTCAAAGACCAAAGATCTGCAGGAGGCAAAGAAGAACGTAACTATTTTCCTGGATGGCATGAATGAATTTTACAAAGAGATCAGGCTCGACAACTATTTTATTGAGACCGATAAATATTACAAAAAAGCGATCGATGAGATCAAGAGTGTGTTGCCAAAGCAGGATTTTATTGGCGCCATGGAAAAATTTTATAACAAAAAGTTTGACGCTTATACCCTGGTCCCAAGCCTTACAATACCAAAAGGAATGGGCTTTGGAATAAATTATACGATTGACAAAAAAACTCATATTCTGAATGTATTCGGAGCATTCGACTTCCAGGAATTCTTAAATACTCCTGAATTGAAAATGGGGTTTGCCAACGACAAGCGGCTGCGTGAATTGAGTGTGCATGAATTTGGACATTCATTTGTGAATCCCGAAGTGGACAATCTGCCCAAAGAAAAATTTTCACAAACAGAACTTTTGTTTGAACCACTGAAGTCTAAAATGTCTGACCAGGGTTACAACACATGGAAGGTTTGCATGTATGAACACTTTACAAGAGCCGGCGAGATCATGATCGCAGAAAAATTGGGTGATACTGATGGAGCTAAAAGACTGCACTCCGAATATGAGAAGGACA
>VBAS01000353.1:5863-8992 GCA_005882975.1 Bacteroidota bacterium
AAGTTTGTCTACATACCCGCGATATTAGTTGAACTTAAAAAATATGATAACGGGATTTATAAGACATATTATGATGCGGTTCTCGGAGTAATGGAAGAGTTGGTAAGGAACCACGGAGACACAAAGGCACAATGAAACGCAGAGGAAACTCCGTGACTCTCTGTATCACAGCGCCTCCGTGGTTCAAAAAATTTTTAATATGGTAGAAGTATTATTAATAATTGCAGCGATCTATTTATTGCTGGGCGTGTTATTCGTTATTCCTTTTTTGATGAAAGGATTGAACAAAATTGATGAAGGAACACATGGCAGCACGATAGGATTTAAAATAATTATTATACCGGGAGTGATCGTTTTCTGGCCGGTGTTGTTGAGTAAATGGATGAAGAAAAAGACATAACCGCAAAGGCACTAAGGATACGAAAGGCCGCTAAGTTTTATTAATACAAAATTCTCTTTGCGTTCTTAGCGAAAAACTTTGCGCCTTTGCGGTTAAAATAAAAAAAATGATCAAGTCACAGAGAAAAGGGCATCTACAAATTTGGGTACTATTAGCAATACTGATCCCGTTTGGAATCATCGTTGCATGGATGGCTGTACCCAAGAAGGTGACACAGCAGCTATTGCAGAAAGTAGCACCAGCTTCAACCTATCATATAATTGCTTCGGTTGAGAAAGAGAATTATACCATCAATATTCTGGCTCCGAACTCCGTAAAAATAGAACATCCAACCGGCTGGGAGTATGAATTAAAGGTTGAGTTTATCAATAAAAAAGCATCAGCAACTGATTCACTGTTGCTTTATAAAGTAATTGATCTTAGCGATAACAACATCGATAAACAGGAATTGCTTGGAAGAATACAAAGTAAGGGTACACAAGAATTTCGATTAAGGTTTTTTGATCTGCGGGTCACCAATCATAAGTTCGACTATAGAGATAAATTCCTTTTATACGATATAATGAAGAATCAAGTAGTTGATTCAATAAATTTTAACCGATGAGTGTTGGATATGCAGCTGTAAGCTGGAAGGAACAAAAGAAAAGATATGACTGGCTCATATTCGGGTTTTGTGTGCTTTATCTGTCCATATTTTTTGTACTCACTGCCAGCTTCAATCCTGATTATACTTTTGAAACAGTTCTTATTCGCTCTACCTCCACCCTGGCAGTTTTATTGTTGCATATAATATTAAGCATCGGCCCGCTCGCAAGATTGAATAGAAAGTTTTTACCATTACTATATAATCGCCGACATTTAGGAGTAACGATGTTTTGTATTGCTACTGTGCATGGGGTGTTCAGCATACTTCAGTTCCATACACTTGGTAATGTCAATCCATTTGTTTCTTTATTTACATCCAATACAAATTTTAACTCGATCGGTGGATTTCCTTTCCAGTCGCTGGGATTTTTTGCCCTGATCATTTTATTCCTGATGGCTATCACCAGTCATGATTTCTGGTTACACAATCTTTCACCAAAGGTTTGGAAGACACTTCACATGTTTGTCTACCTCGCTTATTTCTTAATTGTAATGCATGTGATGCTTGGCGTGATACAGTATGAAACACACCCGGTATTTGTAATCCTTATTTCTCTTGGTGCTGCCTGGCTGATCGCAATTCACCTGATCGCAGGAACAAAAGAAGTAAAGAAAGACCAAGAGAAATTCAATGCTGCAGCCGAAGGTTTTGTATATGTAAGTAACGCCAGTGAATTCAAAGAAGGCCGTGCAAAAATATTTTGTATTGACAAAGAACGGATTGCTGTTTACAAGCATGAAAATAAACTCTATGCAATTCATAATGTATGTAAGCACCAGGGTGGCCCATTAGGAGAAGGAAAAATCATAGATGGCTGTATCACTTGTCCATGGCATGGGTATCAATACCTGCCACATAATGGACAATCGCCACCGCCATTTACAGAAAAGGTGAGTACATATGATGTGAGAGTAAGTGAGGGAAAGGTTTTCTTGAATCCAATGCCGGCCCCCTCTAACTCCCCCGAAGGGGGAGAACTGCATCCGCACAAAGCAGATGTTTGAATTTGTTAATATATTTAATCAATCAGATGATTGAAAAACTGAAGTTGATATGTTATTACAAGAAATGAATAAAGAACATAGGCCCGACCCTCCTTCCCCTTCGGGGAAGGAGTCGGAGGATGGGGCTTTTTATATAGGATGGATGCCAAAAGCACCAAAGTCATTTGCAAAACGTATAAAAAGAGTTTTGCTAATTCTTTTTCCTGTTGCATTGATCATTGCTTATTTGCTTTCTACTTCACAAAAGAAATTTTCGACTGCCAATTTTGAATATGGTAAGCTCACAGAAGTAAAAGGCATTTATTATGATAATCCTGTGCCCCTGCTGAAAGTGTTTGATAAAAATAATTTGTCGATGACCATTCTATTGGTTGGTTATGGCAAGCATGGCGCTGAAACAGCTATTATGGAACTGGAAAAAGAAAAAGGAGTTTCATTAAATGGAAAAGAGGTAACAATGAAAGGAACCTTGATCTATGGAGATAGAAAAACATTGTTACAGGTTGACAAGAATGATAACCCAATAGTAAACATCGGTGATGAATCAACAATTCAGTTACAACAAAAAGACCTGGGTATTCAAACCATTCGCGGTGAGATCGTAGATCCAAAATGTTATTTCGGAGTAATGAAACCCGGTGAAGGCAAAGTGCATCGTGATTGTGCTATACGTTGTATCCTTGGCGGCATACCGCCAGTACTGCATGTACAAAATGAAAAAGGAGAAAGCAATTATTATTTGATCGTTGGCCCAACTGGTGAAAAGATAAATGACACTGTACAAGATATCGTTGCCGAGCCGGTCAGTATTGAAGCAAGGGTTGTACAGCAGGATGACTGGATCATACTATATACCGGGAAAGAAAATATTAAACGAATCTCTTATGCTCAATTGAAAGATCCGAATGCAAAAGTGATCGCATGTGCTTCCGTAATGAAATATTGAGCTTTTCGTTTCGGCAACGTTGCCGCTTTTTGTAAAGAAGTTTGCTTTAGCTTTACCGCAAAACAATATTATTAAAGACATAAATCTGAATAGATGAAAGTAATTCACAGTGTACACCCGGAAGATTTTTCAA
>VBAS01000353.1:9028-10578 GCA_005882975.1 Bacteroidota bacterium
ATTAGACAATTTAGTACAGCCGGATAAAATAGAATGTGTCTATACTCACTACGACCGTATGATCATTGGCGCTGCAAACCCAATCGACCAGGCTTTACAATTGGGCACCTACGAACAATTAAAAGCAGATCATTTCCTTAGCCGTCGTGAGATCGGTATCATTAATATTGGCGGCAATGGATATGTAACAGTTGATGGAGAAAAATTTGAGTTGGAGAAACAAGATTGTCTTTATATAGGAAAAGGTAAAGAGAAAATAATTTTTAGCAGCGTTAATAAAATTTCGCCGGCAAAATTCATCTTCTTCTCCTGCCCTGCTCACCAGGAATTTCCAACACGGTTAATGAAGCCCGCTGAAGCATTGCCCGCAGAAATGGGAAGTCTTGACAATAATAATCATCGTGTAATAAATAAATACATTCATAATGATGGTATCCAAAGCTGCCAGTTAGTATTAGGTGTTACTAATTTTAAAAAAGGAAGCATCTGGAACACAATGCCGCCTCATCTACACGACAGGCGGATGGAGTCCTATTTTTATTTTGACCTGGCCGAAGGACAACGCATCATTCACTTTATGGGTGAGCCGAATGAAACAAGACATATTTTTTTGAATAACGACCAGGCAATTCTTTCACCACCATGGAGTATTCATAGTGGTGTAGCAACAGCGAATTATTCTTTTATCTGGGCAATGGCAGGTGAAAACAAAGTTTTCACTGATATGGACCCGGTTCCTGTGCAATCTTTAAAATAATTGTTGATGAAATAAAAAATATAAACCCTCATCGAAAGGTGAGGTTTTATTTTACATATAATATTACCGAATAAAGCCAGGTAGATCATCGAAATGTTTTGATTGTTCTTTATCAAGCAGATGATCCTTTGCGGCGAAGACAAGTGATTTAAATCCTGTAAATATTTCCCTGTTAAAATTGAGCATAGTTGTGATCTCTGTTTCATTTACATTTCCTGCAGTTCCTTCTTTATATAGATGTTGAAGTGTAGTTGTATAACCACTGGTCACTGATCTGTAAAGTGCTGAAAGATCTTTTGCATGATCCTGCTTCTCTTTATTTAAAAGTTCCTGCATTGCTTCACAGAATTTTCTCACTTCTGTTTTTGAATCTTTATAAAAAAGATATTTTATTTCATTGCTTGAATTATGCAACTGTTCCTTGTCCGGCAAAGCATCTTTAAAGCTTTTAGCGGCATACATTGCATTCCGAACAGACGACATCAGTCGATCAGAATTCTCTATCTCTTCCTTTTCCGTTAACGCTTTTTGCAATTGGATATAATAACTGTGTATTTCTCCATATAGGAATTTTATATACTCATATTTACCGGTACTATTTTGCAAAAGAAATTTTTTATTCAGCTTCATTTCTTTTGATCTGTCTTCTATGCCAAAAGAACTTAGCACATAATTACACACAACTGCAATAAAATGCCTGTTCTCTTCTTCGAATGCAAATAATGCCATCGAAGGTTCTTTTGCATTTACTTTATGAATAAACATTGTTTCATCATCTGCAGAATGAAACCGC
>VBAS01000113.1:0-3155 GCA_005882975.1 Bacteroidota bacterium
TTAGATCTGCAGGATCCGTTGCCTCTCTCCTGATCTCAAGTATCTCTGCTGTGATGACTGAATTAGTAATGTCCAACGAAGCGCTAATTAAATTATTACCATCAGGCAGACTAATAGATGGCCTTTCTTGCGACTTAACAGGTGGAAATGGTTCAGTTCCTTTTTCACATGATAAAATGATTGCACTTAAAACAAAAACAAATAAAAATGACTGTAAGCCTTTTCTCATATTTTAACAAGTTTGCATCAGACAGCAGTGATAAAGTTATATAAATATTACTCTAAAAATAAGAGTGGGATAAAATTATCCCACTTTTAAACTGTCCATTTTTTTAAATTATTTACGGCTTCACCCACCACATCTTACCATACTGTGAATCTTTTTCACCACCCACTTTATAAAGATCTGCTACTGCATTTGTATATGTAGTATTCAAATCGAAATGATTTTGAGAAATACCCATACGAATAGGAATAATTCTATTCGCACCAGCAGGAGCAATAGTGCCTGGTGCAGGTGTTAATGCCGGCAAACCTGTGCTTCTTATAATATTCCATGCTTCTAATCCGTCAGGGAAAGCAGCTAGCCATCGCTGAGTAATAATTTTTGTAAGTTCTGTGCCAGCAGTAAGAGCAACAGGAGTTGTAAGCATATAGGCGTTAAATGCAGTAGCATCATAAACATTCCATAATCTCCAGTTCAATTCAATTCCAGTTCTGTAAAGATTCGCTGCATTTTCTGCAGTCCATCCTCTTTGGGCTGCTTCGGCACGTGCAAGAGTAATTTGTGAAGAAGTAAGGATCGGGATTGGTTGGGTTTCCGTTCTTATTGCAGGATTCATAATTCTGGCCCAATCAGGATTGGCAGATGCAAAAGCGATCGCATCATTTCTTTCTAACCCGTATGCAAACCCTTTTGTTGAAGAACCCCATGCATTAATACGCCTGTCACCTGTAGGATTCATAAAATCAGTAACGGTTTTACTTATTGCATAGTCGGAGCGTAGCGTTATGTTATAATATCTATAGAAAACACTGCTATAATTACCTCCCGGATAAACCAATCTTATATCATCAGCATTATTTGTAAGATAACCGCCACTTGCAGCCATGGCATCAAGAAATTCCGTTTTGCCTTTTACAGCATCAACTGAAGATAAACGCAATGCCATGATCATACGAAGTGAATTGGCAAATTTTTTCCATGCAACAATATTACCATTGAGTAAAATATCTCCTTTTACAGTTGCACCACCATCAAATTGCGCAATTGCTTCTTTCAATTCTTTAAAAAGATCCGCATAAATATCCTGTTGTTTATCGTAAGGAATTTGTCCATTAAAGTTCAACGCCTTGAAATAAGGAATATCTCCCCACTGATCTGTTATACGGAGAAAGTGCCATGCTTTAAGAATTCTTGCTGTGGCAATTTGATTTGCATTTGAACCATTTACTGCTGATTTAGCAGCAGTTTCAGGATCGGTGTTTAGTTTTATGATATTTACAAGATCGTACAACCCACCTGAATAATAACCGCCAAAATCAGGTTGAAGCCTTGCATAACGGGAAGCTTCGGTATACTGAGTTTCAGAATATAGTTGAGCATATAAACCTGGATTCACCTGCCATACTTCATCGCCCATGCCTGAAAGCACATTTGTAAGAAGCGCTGCTGTATTTGGCTCAGCTACTATATTCGGGTTCACATTTATATCTCCGAACTCATCAATTTTTTTGGTGCAGCCAACGCCTGATATGATCAGGACTGCAACGAGCACCATTGATGTGAGTTTTAAAATTTTCATTTTCAAAATATTTTATTATTAAAATTTTTAGAATATAAATTTCAAACTTGCACCTAAAGAACGTACACCTGGTAATTGTCCATCTTCTCCCTGTACTCCTGAAATTTCTGAAGGATCAAAATTCTTAGAATCTCTGTAGATGATCCATGGGTTACGTGCAATTAACGATATTGTTGCAGCCTGAATATATTTACTCGTGTTACCGATCTTTTTAACAGGAATACGATATGCCAAACTTGCTTCCCTGATCTTTACATAAGTAAGATCATGTATAAATGGTTCTGCAATTTGGCGTGTGTAGAACTGGTGGTAATAGTTGAATCCACTAACATAAATATCGACTGGTGTTTTTTCATCAACTGAACTTACCCCAACCACATGCACACCACCACCATTCGCAACTGCATCACGAACATTATTTCCTTTATCATTTGTTTCGGCGGTTTCTTTTAAGAGTCCGGAAAACCAACCCCAACTTTCAGACAGTGAGAAGAACTTACCGCCTACCTGGTAATCAAGACTGAAATTCAAAACAAAATTTTTGTAAGCTATTGTATTGATGAAACCTCCAGTCGCTTTTGGAACCACTGAACCCCAATGTTTATCCAGATCCCGAATATAGTAGCCGGTATTAGGATCAACAACCATTAAACCCGAAGCATTGCGTTTGATACCACCACCAATTAACTGACCCCAATCTGAACCTAATTCCTGGAAAGCACGGGCAAAACGGGTTCCAAAATCTCCACCTGCTAACAATACTCTTTGCTGATCCTGGTAAAGATTTTTTATCGGGTTCTTGATCAAATAACCGAATGTAGCCGTTGCATCCCATGTAAGATCTTTTCCTTTTATGATGGAAGCATTCAATTGCAATTCAACTCCCTCACGTTTTACCTGCACAGCATTTACAACCAGGTTTGTGAAACCACTCACAGGATCAACTTGAACAGATAAAGGCTCCAGATCATTATCCTCATTATAATAAACAAAATTTACTCCAAAGCGATTTTTGAATAACCGCAGATCGATACCTGCTTCATATGATGTTACCAGTGAACCTTTGAGATTTTTATCAACCACCGAATTTGGAGTACTCATGAGGAAGTTACCATTCCAAAGCACCGAAGCAGGACTGTATCCAAAGTTGTTTGTATATATTCCGATTGAAGTTGGCTTTTTACCCCAGCTACCGAATACTTTAGCAAAACTTAGCCATGGAAGGCTACCTTTTGTAAACTCACTCACTACAAAACTGGCGCCTACTGATGGTGAAAACAGGTTATTCCCGATCTTGGGATCTAAAGTAGAATACCAGTCATTACGAACAGCAAATGTTACACTTGCATA
>VBAS01000113.1:3174-13348 GCA_005882975.1 Bacteroidota bacterium
AGCCTGGCGAGTATTTCCAACTGTTGGCTGTGCTGCTGAATTTGAAATAGAATACAGATCCGGAATATTCAAGCCATTCTCTGTACTTGCAGTATTGTCTTTATATAGAGTTCTCAGTACGTTACCTCCACCCGTAATATTAAATGCAAGCTTATTATCAAAATAACTATTAGAATAAGTAGCCAGACCTTCATAATTATATTCATTGGAAAAAGTGTTTTGGGTGACATATTCTGCCAAAACACCTGATTGAAGAGCACTTTGCTGAAGTAATGAAGTTGTGATATTCTCCGTATAAGTTGTTAACTGGTTTTTACGGATCGTTGCTTTTACATTAAAATGATTATTTAATTTATAACGAATAGAGAAATCGCCGAAGAGACGATCTCTTCCATTGAGAAAATTCTTATTTGCGAAATAATCATAATAATTATACCAATAGTTACCATTGATATCATCATAACCGGTGGCTCCATCAGGGTTAGTATAAAAATTCCATGACATCAAATTACCCGTAGGAGATTTCATTCCTGCAAGCTCCCTCATGATGTTCATATCATTATGCCTATGGAACCATTGGTTAAATGATCCGGCGGATTGGTTTGCATATCCATCTACGAATTCACCCCGAACTGTTGTAGTAGAATAAGTAGCATTAACACCCACTGTGAAATGTTCACTCAAATCAGCAGTTCCTGAAAAGAAGATATTATTACGCTTTGAGTTTGTGCTCGGCAACAGACCTTTTATATACTGATTAGTATAAGACATGCGGGTAGAGTATCCCGGGCCACTTTTGGAAAATGCAGCATTCGTAGTACTTGTAACACCCGTGTTCCAAAAGTCTCTTGCGTTATCGGGCTGCCCTACAAGTGGAGCTGTTTTAAATGAATATTTAGTGCCCGGAAACCAGGCATACCAGGGAATATATTCTTGTCCTGCCATACGAGGACCCCAACTTGCATCATCCGTATAATCCGGAAAATATTTACCATCCAATGCTTTCCACTCTGCAGGTTGACCTGCTGCATAATGATATTGAGTAAGCGAACTGGAACCACCACCAGAATATAGATTTTGATATTCCGGAAGAATGTATACCTGATCAGCCATTACACTTTGAGTAAACTCAACACCAATTCCTTGCTTTGGACCTCTTTTCTTTGTCGTAATAACTATAGCTCCACCCTTTGCTCTTTCACCAAACAAAGCCGTAGCATTTGCTCCTTTTAAAACTGATACATCTTCTACATCGTCAGGGTTTATTTCAAAAGCGTTAACGATAGTACCATCAACAATAAAAATAGGACCAACGTCTCCCAATGATAAACCACCACGAATACGTAAAAAATCCTGGTCCCCTGCCCCAAGCTTTACATTAGATTGTGATCTTGACTGTACACCGGCAATTTTACCTGCCAGCGCATCAACGATGTTTGTTTGTGGAATGATATTGAGCTGCTCACTTTTTATAACTTGTGAGCTATAAGGTGTTGTTCGTTGAGCTTTCTTGATTCCAAATGCGCTGGTAACAACTACTTCTGTTAGGTTACTGCCAGAGGTCGGAGTTAATGATACCGATACATTGTCGGAAGTACCTACGGTTATTTCTCTATCATCAAAACCGACTGATGTAATTACCAATACAGTACCTGAAGCTACACTCTTAATTGTAAATTTTCCATCGGCATCAGCAGTCACTCCGTTCTTGGTGCCTTTTACTGTAATAGATGCAAATGGTATTGCTTTACCACCCGCATCAGTTACAGTACCGGAAACACTCCGGCTCTGAGCGAATACAAGCATGGAGCATAGTATCGCTGTCACAAATAGTGATGCAAATTTTCTCATGTGGAGATCAATTTTTTTGATTAATTAAATCTTTATTTTGAGCCTAAATAGCAAATCTTCAAGGAGTAAGGAGTATCGAATAAAGACAGCAATTTTTTTTAGAATGCTGCCGCAATGTAAACAAATTTTTAACAAAGTTCTCTTGAAACTAACAAGTGTTAATGGTTCAAAAAACAATTCTAACCATCATCCTAATCTCGGATTTTGTAGATCCGGGAATTTCATCAAGGCCGGAGCCAATTGATTCTACATCCTGATAAATATACTGTGCCCATTTTAACCAAAATGAAATAGATGAACTCAAGTCGTAATTGACATTTAAATAATACCGGAACCCTTTATTAAAAAAAGCGGGGATCGAATAATAAAATAGAACGTCGTTTTCATATGCATAGATCCTGGAATTATAATCATCAGTTTCAAAATACTGGAGCCTTATATTGGCATTATATCTTTTAAGTACCGGTTTATAAATAACATCAAAGAAAGTTAAAAAACCTCTTTCTGCATTTTTGCCTTTCTTATCATACCATAATAATTCTGTACGGCTCCGAACCGTAAATGCCTGATCTATTCTGTAACTGATCTGTGTTCTCCAGTTTTGACGCGGCAGTGATACAAGATAATTCGTTGGAAGATTATTATCTGGTTGATTACCTTGTTTTGACTCACTACGATATCTTGTATATACTTCAAGTTGTTTATTCGGAGAATATGTTATTTGTGCCAAAAAATCCTTGCCTTCACTTGGTGCATCTACCAAATATTTTAACCATGGAAATTTATAAACATCAATATATGCATCAAAGCGCCATGCGGTAACAGGTCGCAGGCTAATACCTGCATAAAAACCATTTTCATTTGTCGGGTATGTGTTTTCGGTAAATGCATTTCCATTATTGGATTGATATTGCGGATCTATATGGCGATGAAGAAAAGAAATATCGACCCGTGGATCCACACTTATTAATAATCCGTTTAAGAAAGCTTTACTTAAATTTTTATCCACTGCAGCTTCTCCAAAAAAATGAAGGTTTCGATGCGTATAACTGTAATCAATACTATAGTTACTCCAATTTTTTCCACTGATAGCATAAAGATTATATGGCTCTTGTCTTTTTACTACGGGTGAAGAAAAATTAAAACTGATCGCATTAAGCCCGATATGCCAATTACTGGCCCTGTATTTTAGATTTCCTCCAAGAGCAAACTGTCCCAGCTTATGCCTGCCTTCGATCTCATCTTCTGTGCGATGGTACCCGGAATTAAGAAAAGACGTGATGTACTCCTCATGACTTACTGTATCCGCTGCGAAATTGGCGCTGAGTTTTCTGTAAGATATAAAAGCAGTTCCTTCAATTTTTCCCTTTTGCACCGTGATACCGGCACCCCGATGAAAACTAAATTCACCTGCTGAATTATAAGGACGAAGTACAGGTGATTGTCTTTTTATTGCAAGTATATCCACACTTTTTCTGAATGCGAGACTTTGCCATTGGATCAATCCTTGTCCCATATTCACTGTAAAATCTCCCAATGCTAATGCTTGTATTGCGCCGACTTTTCTTGCAAAAACATGAAATGAATAAAAATCAAATCCGTATTTCTGAGCACCTTTAAAAAATTGTTCTCCTGCATCTTTGTCTCCTACTATTCCATACTGTAACAGATTCTTATCCTGGTAACGATAACGAAAGAAAAGTTTCGGCGGGCTTCCAAGATATTTTGTACCTGAACTTGTTTTTTCAAAACCAGCAGACTTCTCAAGCACTTCAGAAAAGCGGAATGACAAAGTATGCTCGCCAACTTTAAGTCGTGTTCTAAAAACCTCCGGCAGATCCATTGAGTCAGCAACTGTAATAAAAGGCAAAAGTTTTTTTATGATCTGGGTATCCCAGGAAGGAACTGCCTGCAATTCATAAATGCTGATAAGTTTACCAACGAATTTTCTGTAAGAAATAAGATTTGCTATTTGCAATCCTGAAAGAATTTTCAGCATTTTCATCAGCAGTATTTAAATTAAGTGGATTTCTTCTAAACCTTTCCCATTGTTGATGGTAACTGTCATCTTCAGTCTCAGACTGATCCACATCTGTAAGATTTTCTAATTGCTGTTCGATTGTTGATACCGGAGATTCCTGTCCCGAAGCCGTGTATAATGACAGCTTAGAAATCAGTAATATGAAAAAAAACTTTTTCAATTTTCTTTCTTCTTAAAATCATAAATAAGAAGTAAACCCGGTGTTATTCCAAGTTGTGGATGATAACTAGCTACAACGTCAAGGCGAAAAGTTTTTAAAACCAAACTTGCTCCTCCATACAAAACGGAAGTATTAGTAACAATGCCACCTCTTATCATGAACTGCGGTAAAAACTTATACTGCATTCCTGCATTTACATTTACAGTTTGATTCTCTTCTTTTTCTATTTCGGCACTAACGAGGAATTTATCCGAAGCTTCATACCCTAAGCCAACTGTATATATGGATGCAAGTTTCTCTTCCGAATTTTTTCCAAACTTGCCTCCAACGGGATTGTATGCATGCACACCGGCATTTAGCTTATCTGTTAAATGAACAACAGTTCCTATTTCAAAGTTTACAGCAGATGAATTTCCGTAACCACTTGCCTGGATACCGTTATAATTAAATTGAACACCAATATCAACCTTGTTCCCAAGTTTTCTTGCGTAAGCAAGACCCATTTGCGATTCATTATAATCACTAAAACCAAAATACCCTGCTTTGATACCAAAATTTCCTGAGTTGGTTGGCACTGCAATTGCAAATTGATAAAGACTCAACTCATTTAGCATAAATCTTCTTTCGCTGTAAATTCCAACTGAAGCATTTTTCATTTGAGTAAGCGAAGCCTGGTTATTTGAAAAAGAAAAAACATCCACGTGGTTATTACTATAAGCGCCAAGACCTGTATAAACTGCTGCAACGGGACGACGGACTGTTTGCCCCTTTATAATGAAATGAACGGAAACAAATAATATAATAAGGAAAGGTTTGGTCAAGCAGTTAATTTTAATGTAAGTTAAAAATCTGGATGTTTTCCGGCAAAATAATTACTCACTACAGTTTGGGCTGCATAGCTCACAAAACTACCTTTGCGCCATGCAAATTTTAGACGGTAAAAAAGTATCACAAGCAGTAAAAGATCAATTGAAAATAGATGTAGCCCAGCTCTCTGCCGAAGGAAAAAAAGTTCCGCATCTTGCAGCTATATTAGTTGGCAATGATGGTGCAAGTGAAACCTATGTTGCTTCAAAAGTAAAGTCATGTGAGGAAGTTGGTTTCAAATCAACACTTATAAGATTCGATGCCGATACTTCAGAAAATAAATTGCTTGAACAAATAGAAGATTTAAATCATGATCCGGATGTCGATGGAATTCTTGTTCAACTTCCATTACCCAAACATATTTCAGATGAACAGGTTATCAATACGATCAATCCCGAGAAAGATGTAGACGGCTTCCATCCTTCAAGTGTAGGAAGGATGGTACAGGGATTACCAACTTTCATTTCGGCAACGCCTCATGGTATCATGCTTATGTTGGAACATTATAATATCAATACGGCAGGAATGCATGCTGTAGTGATCGGTCGCAGTAATATTGTTGGAAGACCAATGAGCATTTTATTAAGTGAAAATAAAAACCCAGGCAATTGCACAGTTACTCTTTGTCATTCCAAAACAAAAAATATTGCTGAGCTCTGCCGGAATGCAGATATAATTGTAGCCGCTTTGGGAAAACCTGGTTTTGTAACTGAAGATTGGATCAAAGAAGGTGCGATCGTAATTGATGTTGGTATTACCCGTGTTGCCGATGCAACAAAAAAGAGTGGATTCAGATTAAAGGGGGATGTAGATTATGATAATGTTGCTCCCAAATGTTCATGGATAACACCAGTGCCGGGTGGTGTAGGACCAATGACTATCGCTGCGTTGCTAAATAATACTTACAGATCTTGTATGATGAAGAATTAGGAAATTTGCAAATGAAATCTGAAACTTTAAATCTCAAATCTCAAATTGATACATCACTTCCAGTGATGGAAGATTTTTACACTTTACAAGGTGAAGGTTTTCATCAGGGAAAAGCTGCTTATTTTATAAGATTAGGTGGTTGTGATGTTGGTTGTGTTTGGTGTGATGTAAAAGATAGTTGGGATGCAAAGAAACATCCAAAGTTGAGTATCGAAAGTTTAAGATCGAAAGTAAAAAAAACAGCTGCTGAAATTGTTGTTATTACTGGCGGTGAACCTTTGATGCATGATCTTACTGGCCTAACAAAAGAGTTACAGGCATTTGGTTTAAAAACTCATATTGAAACTTCAGGAGCTCACCCTTTAAGCGGATCATGGGATTGGATCTGTTTATCACCAAAAAAATTTAAAGCACCGCTACCCGGAATAATTTCATTGGCAAATGAATTAAAAATTGTTGTTTTTAATAAAAGTGATTTTGATTGGGCAGAAAAGTATGCTGCATTAGTTTCACCATCATGCAAACTTTTTTTACAACCTGAATGGGACAAAGCCGCTGAAATAACTCCATTGATAATCGAGTATATTAAAACCCATCCTCAATGGGAGCTGAGCCTGCAGATACATAAGTATATCAATGTGCCTTGATGTCAACAGACAACAAGCAATTGACAATAGGCAATTTAATATTCACAATTTGTATATTGTTCATTGCATATTGCCAATTGATCTTCCTCTTAACATTTATTTACTGAATAAGGAATAAAAATGTATTAGATTCGTTATAGAAATCCAGCTATATCAATGAAAACTTTTTTTTACATCATATTCTTTTTCTCCTGTCAATTTTTTATTGCCGATCCTTTAAATGCGCAAGTCTCCAACACTGCGAAAATAAATCCGCGGGCAGTCAAAATGTACAATGAAGGGATGACAAAGGCAACTGAAGACAGGTTCGATGATGCCATCAGTTATTTTTTACAAGCTATTTACCTCGATTCGAATTATGTAGATGCTTATTTATCGCTTGCTGGTGTTTATGGTCAAATAAGAAAACCTGACCTGTCAGTTGAGTATTATGAAAAAGCTTTAAGAAAAGATTCTGCTGCCACTAAAGTATATAAACTTCCTTATGCAATTAATCTTGCAGGAACAGGAAATTTTGATAAAGCATTAAATACAATTAATGAATATTTATCCAATCCAAAATTGGGAGAAGCAAGTCGTAAAGCTGGTGAATTTCGTAAGCGTTGTTTTGAATTTGCAGTTGCACAGGAAAAAAAGAATGCAGGTCGCAATTATGAGTTTGCACCTAAAAATGCCGGTGATAAGATCAATAGCGCAGAATCAGAATATCTTCCGTGCTTAACAATTGATGGTAAAGAATTTTTCTTTACAAGGAGACTTCGCGGTTTTGATGAAGATTTTTTTTCTGCAAAATGGGATGGTAAAGATTGGGTAAAGGCAGCTCCGCTTGGTGGCAATGTAAACACTGATCAGAATGAAGGTGCACAAATGATCTCTCAAGATGGGGAATGGTTGGTGTTTACAGCCTGTAACAGGAAAGATGGCTGGGGAAGTTGTGATATTTATATTTCATTCAAAACTCCGCAGGGCTGGAGTGAAGGTCTTAACCTTGGTGGTAAAATAAATACCGATCAATGGGAATCGCAACCTTGTCTTTCTCCGGATAAAAGAGATCTGTATTTTGCAAGCAGGAGAATGGGTGGTTATGGCGGCAGTGATATTTATGTTTCGCATTTACAATTAAATGGCGAATGGACAACACCTGAAAATCTTGGACCGCAAATAAATACTTCAGGTGATGAATCTTGTCCTTTTATACATGCAGATAATCAAACATTATTTTTTACATCTTCTGGTTTATTAGGTTATGGTGAAGATGATCTCTTTTATGCAAGAAAGGGACCAAAAGGTGACTGGAGTGTACCTGAAAATCTTGGCTATCCTATCAATACAATTTATAAAGAGGGGACATTGTTTATTGCGGCTGATGCAAAGACAGCTTATTATGCCAGTGATCGTTCTGATAGTAAAGGAGGCCTGGACATTTATAGTTTTATATTACCAGAAAATATTCGTCCTAATAAAACCCTTTGGGTAAAAGGACAAGTATTTGACAAAAAAACAACTAAGGGTTTGCCATCTGCTGTTGAGCTTATTGATATGAACACAAAACAAATGATCTCAAAAGTGCAAACGGATGAAAAAGGAAATTATTTGATCACACTTCCGGTCGGAAAAGATTATGCATTCAATGTAAACAGGAAAGGCTATTTATTTTATTCAGATAATTTTTTCCTGACCAATCATTCACCTGACTCTACTTATGAAAAAAACATTCCACTGCAACCGATAGAAGCCAACGCATCTGTTGTATTAAAGAATGTTTTCTTTGATGTAAATAAATTTGATCTGAAGCCAGAGTCTGAAGCAGAACTTGATATAGTAGTGCAATTAATGAATGACAATCCTTCCGTAAAGATCCAGATCGGCGGGCATACCGATAATGTTGGAAAACCCGCAGACAATCTGGCTTTGTCAAACAACCGTGCAAAATCTGTTGTTACTTATCTTATCTCAAAAGGTATCCCGGCCACAAGACTTTCAGCGAAAGGTTTTGGCGAAACACAACCTGTTGCAGATAATAAAACAGAAGAAGGAAAAGCATTGAATCGCAGAACAGAAATGAAAGTGATTAGTCAATAGCAGATTATATTTTATCAGATGGTAGATGATAGTTTATCTCTCCTTTTGTAAATTGCCCAAACTATCATCTTTCAATTATCATCTATCATCTCTTGAACACAGAACTACTATATCAACTGGCTTTAACTGAAGTCCCCAACATCGGCTGTGTTCATGCAAAAATTCTTGCACAAGAGTTTGATTCTGCAGAAAATATCTTTAAAGCAAAACAACAGTTATTAGAAAGGATTGAAGGCATTGGTGCAGTAAGGGCAAAAGCGATCAAAGTATTCAATGATTTTTCAAAAGCAGAAGAGGAAATAAAATTTATTGAGAAATACAAGATCACGCCATTATTTCTCACTGATAAAAATTATCCACAACGATTGCTGAATTGCTATGATTCTCCCACCCTTCTTTTTTATAAAGGCGATGCTGATTTGAATGCATCAAAAGTTGTTGCCATCATTGGAACAAGAAATCATACAGAATACGGTAAACAACAAACAGAAAAATTAGTAAAAGAACTTTCCTCACAAAATATTCTTGTTGTCAGTGGCATGGCATTTGGCATTGATGCAATCGCTCATAAAACTGCTTTTAAAAATAACCTGGCAACTGTTGGTGTTTTAGGTCATGGCCTAGATCAGATCTATCCCCCCGATCATTCCAATCTTGCAAAAGACATGCTGAAACATGGCGGAGGATTATTGACCGAATTTCGTAGCAACACAAAACCTGATAAACATAATTTTCCAACCCGTAACAGAATTGTTGCAGGCATGAGTGACGCAACTGTTGTTATTGAAACAGGCGATAAGGGAGGAAGCATGATCACTGCTGAATTAGCAAACGGATATAATAAAGATGTATTTGCATTGCCGGGAAGAGTAAATGATCATAAAAGTGCAGGTTGTAATTTTTTGATAAGAAACAATAAAGCAATGTTGCTAACTGATGCGGAAGAACTAATAGAAGTGATGGGATGGGAAGAGAAAAGTCAAAAGCCGGCAGCCAGGAGTCAGAAAGAATTATTCATTGAGTTATCAAAGGATGAAAAAATCATTGTTGAGATTTTAAAAGAAAAAGACCTTGTGCATGTTGATGAACTCAATTTTAAAAGCGGCTTAAGCAGCAGTTCAATGGCGGTTGCTATTTTGAATCTTGAACTGCAAGGTGTCGTTGCCACATTGCCCGGAAAGCTTTATAAATTGAATTGATCCAATCGGTCTATTTTTAACGCAGAATTGCGTATGCAATAAGATCATTCACTAAAAAGTTATATAGTTTGCGCTGATTGATGAATGGGGCAACGTTTTAATCGTTGTTATTGTCTCAAGTGCAGTAAAGAAAAATATTTATCTCCTTTTATGCCTTTAAAACTGCTGTGGAAATATTTTGTGGTTTTGTCGATAGTTGTTTTTCAGGCGATCATCAGCTTTGGCCAGACATGTTCCAACCTGGGACAAACTCCTTCCACTGCATTTCCGGTTTGCGGTACTACTGTTTTTCACCAGGCATCTGTTCCGGTTTGTTCAACTGTAAACATATTTGTTCCCGGCTGTTCAAACCAGCCTGGCGGTGCTGCCTATCAAAATAAAAATTCATACTTCTATA
>VBAS01000113.1:13408-26140 GCA_005882975.1 Bacteroidota bacterium
TATGATTGGCAATTATGGGATATCACCGGGCAAAGTCCGGATGCTATTTTCACAAACAACATGTTAGTTGTGACCGGAAACTGGGCAGGCACTTATGGCCCTACAGGCGCATCATCTGCAGGCATTAATTCTATACAATGTGCTTCCAATCCGGCAGGTAATCTACCAACTTTTGCTGCCATGCCGAATCTTAGTGCCGGTCATGAATATATATTAATGATAAGTCATTTTACAGATGGGCAGAGTGGTTATGATCTTTCATTTGGAGGCGGCACTGCTGTTATTACCGACCCAGTCATTCCACATTTGGATAATGCAAAGCCTGATTGCGACGGCACAAAGATCACAGTGAAGCTGAAGAAAAAAGTGAAATGTACCAGCATCACTGCAAATGGTTCTGAGTTCAGTTTGCTTCCTGCTGTAACGACTGTTACAGCTGCATTGCCTGATTCCTGTAGTTTTGGTTTTGATTTCGATGAAATAACTTTAACGCTGGCTGCCCCGATGGGAAATGGCAATTATAATCTGGTAATTAACAATGGCAGTGATGGTAATACACTAAAAGATAATTGTGATAATACTATTCCGCAAGGAGAACTCGTTTCATTTACATATAATAAACCGCAACCAATTTTTGCCGATAGTGTTGGCAAACCAGGTTGTGCACCAGATTCAATAAAAATTTATTTCCCCAAAAAAATAAACTGCAGCACGATCGCTTCAAACGGAACTGACTTTTCTGTTTCCGGCCCTTCACCTGTTACTGTAAGCAGCGCATTTGGAAATTGTATCAATGACAAAACAGAATACATCATTGTAAAATTTTCTTCTCCTATTTACACAAAAGGAACATACACTGTTTCATTAAAAGCCGGAAGTGATGGAAATGTATTAATTGATGAATGCGGACAGGAAACACCTTTACAAACACTTTCATTTACTACAGTTGATACTGTGTCTGCCGATTTTCAATCTAATATTTTATATGGATGTGTGAAAGACACTGTTTTCTTTTCGCACAACGGGGCACATGATGTGAACTATTGGAAATGGAACATTAATAGTTTTCCGCCTGTTTTCAGTTCGTCCACATCGATTATTGCTTCGGCTTCAAGTACGAATAATATTAAATTGTTTGTGAGCAATGGAGTATGTACAGATTCATCTATCGCTGTGATCAAACTGAATAATGAAGTGAAAGCTTCGTTTGAAATGGAAAATATCATTTGTCCGGAAGATAAGCTCTCAGTAAAAAATACAAGCACAGGAAGCATTGACACATGGCGATGGACGTATGGATCTATTGGAACAAGTTTAGTAAAAGATCCTCCGCCTTTTCTTTTTCCGACACTTAATCGTGAAATAAAATATCCTGTAAAATTAGTTGTCACTAACCAGGCCCTTGGCTGTAGTGATAGTGCAACTAAAACACTCACCGTTCTTGATTTTTGCACTAGTGATGTACCAACTGCTTTCACTCCTAATAATGATGGGCTCAATGATAAATTTGGCCCGCATAATGCGTTGAAAGCTGATAATTATGAATTCAAAGTTTATAATCGTTGGGGACAGTTAGTGTTTCATTCAACAAACTGGCAAGACAGGTGGGATGGAACGATAAAGGGAATTCCTCAGGAATCCGGTGTATTTGTTTGGATGCTGAGCTACACACACCGTGATACAAAACAAACGGTGTTTAAAAAAGGAACGGTTACATTGATCCGCTAATTTAAAAATACAATTTCACGCAGCGATCGCAAAGAAACATTATACGTAGCCCAGCGTCGCAGAATCTATGCGATCGCTGCGAGACCTAAAAGTTGAGTAGAATTGTTGTAGTACAAGTGAGTGACACAACAAAAGCTTAATAGAATTACAAAAGTTGGTCAATCACCTTCACTATCAAATAAAGAATTACAAGCTTCACCCAAAATCCGAAATCTAAAATCCAAAATCTAAAAGTCCTCCCCTCCCCCTATCTTTGCACATGGCAACAAGAAATATTCCCTCCACAGACAATCAATCCCAAAAATTTTTCGGCGAAGGACTCACATTTGATGATGTGCTTTTATTACCGGGCTATAGCCAGGTGCTACCGAGAGATGTTGAAATAAAAACCCGGCTTACAAAAGATATTACACTAAATGTTCCGATGCTTTCGGCAGCAATGGACACGGTGACTGAGGCCAATCTTGCAATTGCATTGGCAAGAGAAGGTGGCCTTGGTATGCTACATAAGAATATGAGCATTGAAGAACAAGCGGCGCAAGTACGTAAAGTAAAAAGAAGTGAAAGTGGTTTGATACTCGACCCGGTTACACTGCTTGCAAATGCCACAATTGGCGACGCATTGAAATTAATGAGAGAAAATAAGATCGGTGGCATTCCTATTATTGATAAAGCTGGTAAACTCGTGGGCATTCTTACCAATCGTGACCTTCGATTTGAAGACGATCCAAAAAGAAAAGTAAGTGAGGTAATGACAAAAGAAAATTTGTACACTGCACCAGAAGGGACCGATCTCAAAAAAGCAGAACAACTTTTTAAGAAAACAAAAGTTGAAAAACTCCCCATCGTAGATAAGCAAGGAAAACTAAAAGGTCTTTTTACATATAGTGATATTCTAAAATTAAAAAGTCATCCGAATGCAGTGAAAGATTCTTTTGGAAGATTATTGGTTGGAGCCGGTGTTGGTATTACAAGAGATATGCTTGATCGTGTTGCTGCTTTACAAAATGTAGGCGTTGATATCATTGGTCTTGACAGTGCACATGGCCATAGTAAGGGAGTCATCAATGCATTGAAAGATGTAAAAAAGAATTTTAAAAATCTGAATGTGATCGCGGGCAATGTCGGGACGGCAGCCGGTGCAAAAGCATTAGCAGAAGCTGGCGCAGATGCAGTGAAAGTTGGTATAGGTCCGGGATCAATTTGTACAACACGCATCGTTGCCGGTGCTGGTGTACCGCAGCTTACTGCAGTGATGGAAGCATACAGTGAACTCAGGCAAAAAAATATTCCTTTGATCGCTGATGGCGGTATTCGATACACGGGTGATATGGTAAAAGCTCTTGCAGCTGGTGCTGATTGTGTGATGATGGGAAGTGTGTTTGCAGGTACTGAAGAAAGTCCGGGTGAAACCATAATTTATGAAGGAAGAAAATTCAAAGAGTATCGCGGTATGGGTTCACTTGGCGCCATGAGTACCGGGAGCAGCGATCGTTATTTCCAGGATGTGGAAGATGATGTAAAGAAATTTGTTCCTGAAGGAATCGAAGGTCGTGTTGCATACAAAGGCATATTGAAAGAGATCGTTTATCAATACACCGGCGGACTTCGTGCAGGTATGGGTTATTGCGGTGCAGCTAACATTGATTATCTGAAGAAAGCAACCTTCATTAAGATCACTAATGCAGGAATGAAAGAAAGTCATCCGCACGATGTGGAAGTAACAAGGGAAGCGCCGAATTATAGCAGGAAGTAACCCCTGTTCCCCTAAAGGGGAGACTTAGAATGAAGAATCTTTAATTGTTTGGAATTGTACAAAAGTTGATGTGGAAGAAATAAAAGTTTGGATTTGTACATAGGCACCGTCCTTCTCCTTTAGGAGAAGGATAAGAGGATGAGGTCAACTTCATTACTACTATCATCGCCTGTTGCGTCGCACTCTTTTACGTTCAATAATTCTATTCAACAAATCAGAAAAAAATCCTTGCGTTCTTAGCATTTCTTTGCGCCTTTGCGTGAAATAAAACTTATATTTTTACCAAAACAACTGCAGTGAAGAAACTTCTTTTTTACTTTTCACTTTTTACTTTTCACTTTTCCTCTTTTTCCCAGGATAGTTGCGGCATACGTATCAGTTTACTTACCTGCACCCCCGGCACAGAACTTTATTCAACATTTGGTCACAGTGCATTAAGAGTAGTAAATAGTAACAACAATACTGATCTCGTTTTCAACTACGGCACTTTTGATTTTTATGACCCTGATTTTTATAACAAGTTTGTAAAAGGAAAGCTCTTATATTTTGTCTCCATTGACTCACTGCCTTCTTTCATGGAAGAATATGAATATTACAAAAGAGGCATTACCGAACAGATACTAAATATTTCCTGCGAAGAAAAACAAAGAATGGTCGCAGCCCTTTTCGAAAATGCAAAAGAGGAAAACAAATATTACCGCTACGATTTTAATTATGATAACTGCACCACCCGGCTTCGTGATATGCTGGAAAAAGCAGCAGGCAAACAACTTGAATCAAAAAATATTTTACCAAACCCTGGTACGACATTCAGGAATTTAATTCATGTCTATCTTGATAGAGGCGGTCAGCAATGGAGCAAATTGGGAATTGATATGCTCCTTGGTATTCCAATGGATAAGAAGGTGACAAATCGTGAAGCAATGTTCTTGCCTGATTATTTATTGATGGCTTTTGACAGTTCTACATTGAATGGTCAACACGTAGTAAGTGAGAAAAAGATCTTGCTTAATTATTTTGATGCTTACAAAACAAAAACAGGTATCACTCCTCTTATTGTTTTTGGCGTCTTATTTTTATTAATAGCTTCTTTAAGCATTTTTCTTAAAAGATGGAGTTTATTTCTCAAAATATTTGATTTCTTCTTCTTTGTTATCGTTGGCTTGATCGGTTTACTGATCTTATTCATGTGGTTTGGAACGGAGCATGCCATGTGTAAGAATAATTTTAATTTGCTTTGGGCTTTGCCAACACATTTACCGGTTGCATTTATGTTGTTCAGCAAAAAACAATGGATCAATAGTTACTTCCGTTTTATCTTTTTTTATATAATAGCCCTGTTACTGGCATGGTTCTTTCTCCCCCAACAATTCAATACAGCTTTACTTCCTGTAGTTGGGATCATTTTAATAAGAAGTTTTTTCTTAAGCAAAAGAAACTAGTAGTGGAAAAAATAATTCTATACCAAAACAAAAAAATATTTTACCGCAACATTGGCAGTGGTGATCCCTTAATGCTTGTTCATGGTTTTGGCGAAGATGGAAATGTATGGGACAAACAAGTTGAATATTTAAAAAGCAAATACCATCTTATCGTTCCTGATCTTCCTGGGAGTGGCAAATCAGAAATGATCGATGATATGACCATGCAAGGAATGGCAGAAGTCCTGCATTCAATTATTCATGAAGAAAATATCGACAAATGTACAGTGATCGGTCACAGCATGGGAGGTTATATCACATTAGCTCTTGTTGAAAGTTACTGGAACCATGTAAATGCATTTGGCCTTTTTCACTCTTCCGCTTTTGCTGATACTGAAGAAAAAAAAGAAACACGCAAAAAAGGAATTGAATTCATAAAACAACATGGAGCTTTTGAATTTTTAAAAACATCAACACCAAACCTTTTCTCTCCAAATTCCAAATTACAAATTCCAGATTCCATTGATCAGTTCATTAATAGTTTAAAGGATTTTACTCCTGAAGCACTCATAGCATACTATGAAGCAATGATGAGCCGGCCTGACCGAACTTCTATATTAAAAAACACAAAAAGTCCTGTGCTTTTCGTTGCAGGGGAACATGATGTGGCCATTCCTCTGGATGACGTCCTTAAGCAATGCCACCTCCCTGAAAAATCTTATTTTCATATCTTGAAAAATTCCGGCCACATGGGAATGATAGAGGAAACACAAAACGCCAACCGGATATTAGAAGAATTTTTGCTAGCGAAATGAAAACTAAGTTAGCTGGGGAACTTGTCAGGTGACAAGCCAAATATTTTTAGAAACCCTTTTTACAACTGGGTTTTTCTTTTTTCATAACAACTTTATTGTGCAGCATTCGTTTATTTATCAGGGTCTTTTAACGAATTAGCAACCTTGTTTGCAAGTAAATATGCAATTAAATTTTAGTACTTTTAAACCTGATTCCGGCCCGGTGGAAGCGATCCTCCGAGCTTAGCTTTTGTTCCTGAAAAGAGCGTAAGGACATACGAACCATATCCGGCATGAAAAAATTATTGGTAATACTCTTTATCTGTTGCGCAATTCCTTCCTTTGCCCGTCATATTACTGGTGGTGAAATATTTTATGAATACTTAGGGCCCAGTGGAACTCCCGGAATGAGTAATTATAAGATAACCCTTCGCCTTTTCAGAGATTGTTTTTCAGGCGGCGCCGCACTTGACCCTACTGTAAATATTGGAATATTTGATAAACTAACAGGCGGTGCAGTTGCTGGTTCCCCGTTTGCTGTGAATCTTGATCATACCCAACAAATACAGAAAGGAGGCAATATTCCTTGTATCATTAACCCGCCACAGGTGTGTTACCAGGTGGGTTATTATTATTTAACAAGAGCTCTGCCCGATAATCAAATGGGTTATTGGATAGCATTTCAAAGATGTTGTCGAGTAGATAATATCACCAACCTGTCAGTACCAATTGGAGTAGGTGCCACCTATGTGGGAAGTATTGCAGGATCAAATACACTTGGTGCAGGAAATCATAATTCAAGTCCTCAATTTTTTTTAAGAGATACTGCGCTGGTTTGCCAAAACAGGAATTTTACACTTGACTTTAGCGCAACTGATCCGGATGGTGATGTATTAACCTATGAATTTTGTGAAGCTTATTCTGGTGGCAGCGAAACAAACCCGGTTGTTCCAAATCCATCTTCACCGCCTTATAATGTTGTTCCTTACGCTACAGGTTATAGTGCATTCTCGCCGTTGGGCCCGGGAGTTACGATTAATCCCACGACTGGTATAATTTCAGGTGTTGCGCCAGGAGCAGGATCTTATGTTATCACTGTTTGTATTAATGAATGGCGAAATGGAAGCGTTATCAATACTCATCGCAAAGATTTTATTTTAAAAGTTGCTGATTGTGATTTTGTAGCAGCACAATTACCACTCTCAGCAGTTTTCTGTGATGATTTCAATGTTGGTTTTGCAAACCAGACTCCAACTTCACTTATTTATGCATGGCATTGGGACTTTGGAATCAACGGAACTTTAAGCGATACATCAAATCTCGAAGCACCTTCATTTACTTATCCTGATACGGGATTATATACTGTAAAACTCGTTGTTAACCCCGGTGATCCATGTTCTGATTCTGCGAAAATGCAAATGAGTCTTTACCCCGGTTTCTTCCCTGATTTTATTCCATCAGGTATTTGCGTTACTAAACCAACTTCATTTACGGATGCTACTACATCGGCATATGGTGTTGTAAATGGGTGGCGATGGGATTTTGGAGATCTAACCGCGACCAATGATACATCCCGTTTGCAAAATCCTGTTTATAGTTATCCCATCGTGGGTGTAAAGAATGCACAATTAATTGTACAAAGCACCAAAGGATGTATTGATACAGTAACTAAGGCAATAACAATTATTGATAAACCACCCATAACACTTCCATTCAGAGATACACTTATATGTAATATAGATACTCTTCAATTAGGAGCTTCGGGTTCAGGTGTCTTTTCATGGACACCCAATTACAATATCATTTCACCAAATACAGCCAATCCGTTTGTTTACCCAAAAACTACAACATGGTACAAGGTCCTTTTAGATGATAATGGCTGCGTTAATAACGATTCAATAAGAGTAAGAGTAGTAGATCATGTATCAGTTGTTACAAGAACAGATACTACTTTGTGCAAAGGTGACGGCGTACAATTAGGAGCAACAACTAATGGATTACAATTTGCGTGGTCTCCGACATTAAATCTCGATAATCCGAATATACTTAACCCGATGGCGAATCCTCCTGTTGCTACCACATACCAACTAACGGCAAAAATTGGAGGGTGTTCCGCCACAGATGATGTAAAAGTGTTTGTTACTCCATATCCGGCAGTGAATGCCGGACCTGATGTCAGTATTTGTTATAATACATCGGTTCAATTAAACGCATCAGTAAAAGCAAGTAATTTTTATTGGAGACCTCAGGGTTCTCTTAATGATCCTAATATTTTAAATCCGATAGCGCATCCTGCATTGACCACAAAATATATTTTAACAGCAACAGATACTTTAGGATGTCCTAAACCGGCATATGATACTGTAACAGTAACTGTTCGTCCAAAAGTACAAGCATCTGCGGGCAGAGACACAATGATAGTTTTCGGCCAGCCCTTGCAATTAAAAGCCAGTGGCGGAGAAAATTATGTATGGACGCCCCCCACTTATTTAAATAATACTTCCGTTTCAAATCCAGTTGCTAAGATCACTTCTAATATAGATAGCATTCGTTATAAAGTTTATGTGACAGACCTGCAGGGTTGTCTTGATTCCGCCTCTATGCTTGTAAAGATATTTCGCACCAATCCACAGATATTTGTTCCTACCGGTTTTACTCCTAATGGCGATGGGCTCAATGATGTTTTAAAACCAATTGCCGTAGGAATAGAACGCATTGAATATTTCAGCGTATATAATCGCTGGGGACAGCTTGTTTTCACCACAACAATAAATGGCAAAGGATGGGATGGTCAGATCGGCGGCAAACCTCAAACAACAAATACTTTTGTTTGGATGGTAAAAGCGGTTGACTATACCGGCAAACCAATTTTCCAAAAAGGAACAGCAACACTTATCCGGTAAATTTCAGATTGCAGATTGCAGATTTTAGATTTGCTTTGTATTAGCAGAAAAGAATTTGAAGTAATACCTCGATCTAAAATCTAATTCAAAAATTACTATGTCAAAAATTGTTTTTATCACCGGTGCTTCATCAGGATTTGGAAAAGCATGTGCGGAAAAATTTGCTTGTCATGGCTATGATGTAATTATTAATGGACGTCGCGAGGATAAACTTCTTGAATTAAAAGAACATCTTGAAAAGAAATACAATACCGCAATTCTTGTTTCTGTTTTTGACGTCCGCAACAGGAATGAAGTGTTCGAAGCAGTTAAAAATATTCCTGGTGAATGGCAACACATAGATATTTTGATAAATAATGCAGGTCTTGCACTTGGCCGGGACTATTTTGATGAGGCCGATATAGATGATTGGGACACGATGATCGATACGAATGTAAAAGGGTTAATTTATTCTACGAAAGCATTAATGCCATTAATAAAAAAAAGCTCCTCTCCACATATTATCAATCTTGGTTCTGTAGCAAGAGATGTTTATGAAAAAGGAAATGTTTATTGTGCCACCAAAGCCGCAGTTGATATTCTTTCACAATCCATGCGGATCGATCTTTTAAGGCATGGAATAAAAGTAACAGCTATACATCCCGGCGCCGCAGAAACAGAATTTTCCCTTGTTCGATTTAAAGGCGATGAAGACTCTGCAAAAAAAATATATGATGGTCTTACTCCGCTTACAGCAGAAGATGTAGCCGATGTGATCTATTACTGTACTACACTTCCTCCCCATGTTTGTATCAATGATCTTGTATTGACTTGTACTCAACAGGCTAATGCGATCTACTTTAATCGCAAATAGTTTTAATTGTTCTCAACATTTTTTCACCCACTTAAATGGATTTCGTAGATTTACTGCTATAGGTCCCACCTCCTTACTTAAGTACTTGTTATTTTTCCTTAATTGATCTTTTTGATTTGCGTAGTTCATCGTGGCATTTGTACCATGTCTTGAATATTATTAATTAAAAATTTAGAACCCAGGGTAATAGAATCTATTTTTATGTCGTTATCATTTCAATACCTGTTAAGAACCCTTATGAAAAAAACCTACCTGGTTTTCCTAACATTAATGCTGAGTGTCTTCTTTGCTAATTCACAGTCAATGCAATCCTGTAATGATCAACTGATAGCTCACCAGGTTGACAGTCTTAAGAAAATTTATGTTGATGATGGCTTTGTTCTTTTAAAAGAGGCTTCTATTACAATGGAAAGCGAATTCGAATTGCCAGTGATCGTTCCATTAACACAAGGAAGTCTTTACCAATTTGTTTTTATAGGCGATTATACCAGCCGTCTTTATGAGGTTTTGACTGGAATGAAAAGCAAGTTGTTTTCAAACAAAAGAAATGGGGCGACATTGATGGAAACATAATCTCGTACGAATATCAACCTCAGTTCTCCGAATTCCACATGATGAAACCTGTACAGGTAAACAAGCAAAAGAAAAAGAACCTCTGTGGTTATGTGATGATGTTTAAGAAAGTGAGATAGTCAGAACCACGATTTTCAGGATTTATAGGATTAATTAGAAAATTAAGGATACATACTTCTGTTATTGATCATTCTTTTGAATTGAAGACTCGCAGCGCCGAAATTTATCAATAATCCTATTTCAATTCCACTTGCCTCTACATAATTTTTTGCTTGCGCAATGTTTATATCTGATAATTCTGATGCGGCTTTTATTTCAACTGGAACTATTTTCTCAACTAAAAAATCAACTCTTCGTATTCCCACTTGTTCGCCTTTATAATAAATCTTTATCTCAAATTCATCTTCAAAAACCACACACTGCAATTTAAATTCTATTATTAGTGCTCGATGATAAATATATTCGGGATAACCAGGTCCCAGTTTCTTATGCACTTCCATTGCACAAGCAATGATCTTATAAGTTATCTCTTCATATTTCATCTGAACGCCTTAAATTAAAAATATTATTTTCTACATGAGTAACCCATCGTATTTCCTAAATATCTTTTCAATCTTACAAATCTTGGTTCGAATATAATTCCTGATATCTTACATAGCACA
Source organism: Bacteroidota bacterium (assembly GCA_005882975.1). Taxonomy (GTDB): domain Bacteria; phylum Bacteroidota; class Bacteroidia; order Chitinophagales; family Chitinophagaceae; genus VBAS01. The sequence continues at coordinate 24,099 of VBAS01000113.1, forward strand.
AAAAAGGATTTTATAAATTATCTCCTCAAGCTTTATACAAAACCATTTTCCTAAAATAATACTTCGTCCTGATTATCATCAAAATCCCTTTCATCCTGAAAATCGTGGTTTATTGCGCTAACGACACCGTTAACTGTACACCTGCTCTTGTGTTGGTGATTGGCGCTGTAGTGGCGATCTTGGGGATCGTCCTTTGCTGCTGGAAATAGAATGTAGCTCTTATACGACTATTAACAACATAGTCTATTGTTGGATTAATATTGATCACCTTTTGTCCTGCTGTACCAAAAGAAGTATTCTGATCCAGCTTGCTATTTGCAGTAGCATCATCCCGGATACTGAAATCAAGTTTGAATGTAACATCATTGTCCAGTTTCAGCTTGCCGATCTTTTTAATTAGCGGCATGCCTCTAACGATCCAATCAGCCCCAACGGTTAATTCTGTAGAATGATTTTCTGCCAATTGGTAGTCAATAAGACTCAAACTTAATTGTCTTGTTTTCCGATACTCCATTCTTGCAGTAAGCCTGTTGGTAAAAGTCATATCTACACCGATCAATGGGCTGAATTCTTCAGTGATCGTAATATTAGGCACAAAGAAATAAGGAACATAGTTATTCGTAAGCGGATCAACAAAAGACGGGTATCCATAATGGAAAGGATCCTGGAAGAATAAAGCGGAATTATAACTATTCATGCTTAAAGTACTACGGTATCCATGACGTATCATTAAATTGGTAAATGTCTTTTCAAGACCTTTTATACTTGTTGCGTTGTACGTAATATTCCAGTTTGGTTTTGCTTTTAATCCATTGAACGGATTTGAACTGGTCTTCGGATTTGAATTCTTCACTATCGCAATACTTAAAGGATCTTTGTTAGTATAAGCAGAAATAAAAGCGGGTATGATCACATCCTGCGCATATCTGCCATAACCCTGGTAATAACCATCAGGACCAGGTGTTGGATTCGTACCATTGTATGGATTTTGTTTACCTAACTTCTCTGAAATAAGAAGACGATTGTTTTCAAACTGCCTGAATGTTTCAGATACAATATTGGGATCAAACTTTCTGAATAATGTTTGATAAGATATATAACTGATGCTAAAACCACCAAGAGAATATGGATTCACTCTTTTAGGCAATTCTATACCGGTCAACGTCGTGTCCTTATATAATTCAGAATAGTTTTTCGTAAATGTTTTATCCATATTAAGATCAATGGTAAGATCTCTTAGAGGTGTAACCAATGCTGTCAGATTCAACCGCTGATCATAACGTTGCAGGAATAAGGTATTGAATCGCGGATCTTTTGTCAAAACCCCTTCATTCGCTTTCTTGTTTACCCAATTTGTATCTGGCTGATAACCCAAAATGAAATCAAATCCAGGCTGCATGCTTTTCCAGTTCTGTCCTAAAAATTTTGTGCTGTCAAGATAACCAGGCAAGGAAGTTCCGCCCGTTTCTGTGTATTGAATGCCCACCCTCTTCAATGAAGTAACTAATTTAGCAGCACCCTTTACGATCCCATTCACTTCTGGTAAAGAACTTTGCTTCTGTGCTTTTCTTAATTTTCGTTCTTCTTTGCGTTGAAGCTTTCTGAGTTTTCTTGCTTCTTTTCTTGTAAGCGAATCAGTTTTTAAATTTTTATTTGCTGACTTGCTTTTTGAAGGATTGTTGGTTGCAGGATTATTATTTTGTTGGTTAGTTGCTGGTGAATTAGAATAAACTGCTCTTAAAAACCTGGACTTAGTATAAAGCTGCTCAAAACCCAAATCAGCATTTAAGTTTGTAGTTTTTCCGTTTGTAATTATGTTACCAAGGCCTTTTGCAAGCAGGGATGCGGCGATCCAATCGTAATCTGCTTTATAACTTGCCCTTAAAGATGTCCAATCAATGATCGGGAATTTAATGGTTGGGAAATTATAAGTGAATGTTGCATCCTGGTGGAAATGGGTGTTTCTACCGCCATCAAAGAAATTCTTTCTTACCTCTTCCTTTTTTTCTTTAGTGTTGATGCGGCCATAGGGTTCATCCACT